>NZ_CP166625.1:1022500-1125000 GCF_041320595.1 Pleomorphomonas sp. PLEO | reverse complement strand
ATTCACTTGTCAAAGAACCGAGGAGAACTAAGCCCCTCAATCTACCGCCGAACAACCCCAACTCACCGCCAGGACCCGGCAACAGAAGACCGCCGGCACTACGTCGCTGCAGCGCCGCCGTCGATGAACGTGCTTATAGGGGGCACGACCCAGGCTGTCAACACGGTCTTGTGACACGCGTTTTCCCGGAGCGGTAGTCGACTTTCGGCTGATTTCCGGGACATTTTTGGGGCCTAACGATGAAAGCCGGATAAGTTGCCGACAATTTCAGCGAAGATTTCTGTGCCTTATTTTTCACCAGCCGGCAAACTTCCCGCAGAACCGGGGTTCTCGCCTGCCAATGCCCAACTCCCGCCCCATTTTTCGCCGACTGAGATTATCAGCCGACGCTTTTCTCAGGAGAAGCGACACCGCTGGCGGAGCCGACATTGACAAGCCCCGACACGGGGCGGCAAAGTCACCGCCAATTCAAGGAAGGCGCCCGGGCCCATAGGCATGTCCCTCGTCTCGGACCCAAGCGCTCCACCAGATCAACGGGCGGAAGCAAGACACCATCCATGAATGCCGCGCGTCCTCTGCACCGGAACGATAGCGTCGAGCTCGGTGATCTGCCGCCGCTCCTGACGACTGGTGCGCGAGGCCTGCCCGACCGCCGTGGCGTGTCGATCCGCTGGTTGACGGGTACGGTGCTCGCCACCTTCGCCTCGACCTTTCTTATGGGTGGCGCTCTCTACGCCGCCTTCGACGGCCGCGAGACCATCGCTCAGCCCTCGGGCACGGTCACCCGCTCCGCTGTGGTGGTTCCGACTCCCGACAACGAGATGATCGCCAAGAGCGACTTTCCCGTTCAGGAAGCCAACCTCGAGCCGGCCAGACAGATCCTCAAGGTGTCGACCATTGCCAAGGATGGCGAACACGACATCATCAGGCTGAAGCCATTCGCCAAGGTATCGACCCCACTGGTCTCGGACATGGCCGAGATCACCGACCCCATTCCGCCTTATAATCCGCTGCGCATTTTCGCCGACGCCAACGCCGGCACCTCCGAGGGTGGCGAAGCGATGCTTTATGGCGCCGCCGTCGAAGGCGACATGATGCTGAAGGTCACCGACTTCCCGGTGAACGACCCCAGCCTCGAGGCCACCATCCCACTCGACATCGCCCAGACGGAGCGGGTCGTGCGCGAGGCGGCAAGCTTCCTCAACGGCACCAACGTCAAGACCGCCTCGCTGTCGCCGGTCGACCAGTCGCGCTTCGACTTCGGCTTTGCCGAGCCCACCTCGCTCGACCAGTTCGGTGTCCGCATCATCCCCGAGAATGTCTCCTTCGTACCGACCACCACGGCCGAGCCTACAGCGTCCAGCACCGGCCACGCCTACGAAGACCGTCGCGTCGCCGTTGAGGCCGACGAACCGCTCGAGCAGCTCCTGACCGACAACGAAGCGACCGACGACGAGGCCGGCGACATCGTGCTCGCCTTCCACAAGGCCGACCGGTTGCGCCTTTTGAAGGTCGGCGACGAGGTGCGTATCCGCCTCGCCCCCGACCCGAACGACGAGACGGCGCGCTATCGGCCCATCCTCGTCTCTATCTATCGCGATGGCGGCCATTTGGGCTCGGTGGGCCTCGGCGACGACGGCAGCTATATCACCGTCGACGAGCCGCCGGCCACCGAGCAGGCCGACACCGGAGCCGACGGCGATGAGAACAACCCGCGGCCACGCCTTTACGAGAGCCTTTACGAGACGTCGCTCAAGAATGGCGTACCGCCGGCCCTCATCGACGAGCTGGTGCGCGTCTTCTCCTTCGACCTCGACTTCAACACGCGCATCCAGCCGGGCGACAGCTTCCAGATGGTCTATACGCTTGGCGACAATGGCGAGGAGACCGACAACGGCGAGATCGTCTTCACCTCGATCACCCTCGGTGGCAAGGAGCGACGCTTCTACAGGTATCGCGCACCCGACGACGGCACGGTCGACTACTATGACGACAGCGGCAAGAGCGCCAAGAAGTTCCTGATGCGCAAGCCGATGTCGGGCGGCACCTTCCGTTCGGGCTTCGGCGCTCGTAACCATCCGCTGCTCGGGGTCGTGAAGATGCATACCGGTGTGGACTGGGCCGCGCCGCGTGGCACGCCGATCATGGCGGCCGGCGACGGCATCGTCACCTATGCCCGCTGGAAGAATGGCTACGGCAACTATATCGAGGTCCAGCACACCAACGGTTACGCCAGTGGCTACGGCCATCAGACCGGCTTCGCCAAGGGCATCAAGGAAGGCATTCGCGTCCGCCAGGGTCAGGTGATCGGTTATGTCGGCACGACAGGCTTGTCCACCGGACCGCACCTTCACTACGAAGTGCATGTCAACGGCACGCCGGTCGATCCGCTCCGGATCAAGCTGCCGCAGGGCCGTACCCTCGACGGTACCGTGCTCGCCGCCTTCCAGTCCGAGCGCGACCGCGTCGATACGCTGCTCGCCGGCGACAGCCAGACGGCCCGCGCCGCGACCGCTCCGGCGAACGGCGGCTGAGGAAATCCCTTTTATTCTGCCTCAATAGCCGGCGGGGCTCCGGTCCTCGGCTTTCGCGCTTGGTGCGGGCGCCCTTGAACGGAAGCAAGAGCCGCCCCATGTCTGCCCTGACCCGTTAGGTCCGGGCCCCTCTGGCAGAAGCCGCCGGCGCATCTGCGATGTCGGACCTTTGTCGACGCATTCCGCCGGCAGAGTTCGCGACTTTGGACCTCACATTTGTTGTCACCCCCTGGCTCGGAACCCCGCTCTATCTGTGGCTGGCCTTCCTGACGCTCGTTGCCCTTCTGCTCGCCTTCGACCTCGGCGTTCTCCACCGCAAGTCGGAGGAGATCTCCATCCGCCAAAGTCTCGTCATGTCGGGCGGCTATGTCGCCATCGGCCTGATGTTCGGTGGGTTCGTCTGGTGGCACATCGGGGCCGAGGCGGGCCTCGCCTATCTCACCGGCTTCGTCATCGAGAAGACGCTGGCGCTCGACAATATCTTTGTCATCGCGCTGATCTTCTCGTTCTTCGCCATTCCCAGGCGCTACCAGCACCGGGCGCTGTTCTGGGGCATCTTGGGCGTCATCGTGCTGCGCGGCATCATGATCGGTGCCGGCGCCACCCTGGTCGCCGAGTTCCACTGGCTCCTCTATCTGTTCGCCGCCTTCCTGGTCCTGACCGGTATCAAGATGCTGGTAACCGAGGACAAGGAACACGACCTCGCCAAGAACCCGTTGGTCGGCTTCCTGCGCCGCCGGCTCAACGTTACCGATCAGCTCGAAGGCGACCATTTCTTCGTAAGGAAGCCCCTGGCCGGCAGTGGTCGCGTGGCGTTGCACGCGACGCCGCTGTTCCTTGCCCTTGTGCTCATCGAGGCGGCCGACATCATCTTCGCCGTCGACTCTGTGCCGGCGATCTTCGCCATCACCACCGACGCCTTCGTCATCTACACCTCGAATATCTTCGCCATCCTCGGCCTGCGCGCCCTCTATTTCGCCCTCGCCGCGATGATCCACCGCTTCCGCTATCTGAAACCGGCTCTGGCCCTGGTGCTGGTATTCATCGGCGGCAAGGTGTTCGCAGCCGAACTCATGGGCCTCGACAAGTTCCCCGCCGCCATCTCGCTGGGCGTGACCTTCGCGTTGATCGCCGGTGGCGTCGTCGTCAGCCTTGTGAAGACGCGGCGGGAGGCCAAAAAACTGCCGCTCGCCGGAAACAGCTCATAAAAATCATCACATCGCAGTGAGCCGGCTGGCGAGTGCCAGCCGGAGGGGTATAGAAGGCCGACCCCAACGGAACGGCCTCATGATCATCGGACCCTTTATCAACGGCGCCGCCATCATCCTCGGCGCGCTTGGCGGCGCGCTCATCGCCCACCGCATGCCGGAGCGCCTCCGGACCGGCATGCCTCTCGCCTTCGGCGTCTCGTCGATGGCCATGGGCGTGGTGCTGATCGCCCGCGTCGCCCACATGCCGGTGATGGTCATCGCCACCGTGCTCGGCGCGCTCGTCGGCGAACTCGTCCGCATCGAGGACGGCCTCGCGCTGGTCGGCGGCCTTGCCAAGCGACTGGTGGAGAAGGTGGCGACAACGCCGCGCGGCATTTCCCACGAGGCCTTCATAGAAAGCTTCGTCGCCATCCTCGTGCTGTTCTGCGCTTCCGGCGCCGGCATCTTCGGCGCGCTCAACGAGGGCATGACGCACGACCCGAGCGTATTGATCGCCAAGGCTTTCCTCGACCTGCCTACCGCTGCGATTTTCGCGACGGCGCTCGGCCTGTCGGTCGCCACCATCGCCATCCCGCAGATGGCCATTCAGCTCGCCCTGGCTTTCGGTGCCACACTGCTGATGCCGCTGACCACACCGGCGATGATCGCCGACTTCTCGGCCACCGGCGGCGTGATGATGCTCGCCACCGGCCTGCGCATCTGCGGCATCAAGACCTTCCCGATCGGCAACATGCTGCCGGGGTTGCTGTTCGCCATGCCGGTGTCGGTGCTGTGGTCGATGGCGTTCTAAAAATAAAAACCGGCCGAGTTACCCCGGCCGGTCCGATGTTTTTACACCAGCGCTGCTTACGCCGCGACGTCGCGGATTTCCGAGAACAGCAGCCGATCGCTGCCGCCGGTCACCGTCACCGTGTCGCCATCGTGGATATGGCCGGCCAGGATGCGCTCAGCCAGCGGGTCCTGAATCTGGCGCTGGATGACGCGCTTCAGCGGCCGGGCACCGTAAACCGGATCGTAGCCCTTGTCGGCGAGCCAGGCCCGGGCGCTATCGTCGAGCGTCAGTGTCACCTTGCGATCCTCGAGTAGCGTCTCCAGGCGCTTGAGCTGAATGTCGACAATGGCACCCATCTCCGACCGCTTCAGGCGATGGAACAGCACGATCTCGTCGAGCCGGTTCAGGAACTCCGGCCGGAAGGCCGAGCGCACCACACCCATCACCTCGTTGCGCACCGCTTCGACATCCTCGCCCTCCTTCTGGTTGGCGAGATATTCCGAGCCGAGGTTTGAGGTCAGGATGATCAGCGTGTTCTTGAAGTCCACCGTCCTGCCCTGGCCGTCGGTGAGGCGACCGTCGTCAAGCACCTGCAACAGCACGTTGAAGACATCCGGATGCGCCTTCTCGATCTCGTCGAACAGCACCACCTGATAGGGCCGCCGCCGCACCGCCTCGGTGAGCGCGCCGCCCTCATCGTATCCGACATAGCCCGGAGGCGCGCCGATCAGCCTGGAGACCGAATGCTTCTCCATGTATTCGGACATGTCGATGCGCAGCAGGGCGTGCTCGTCGTCGAACAGATAGGCGGCGAGCGTCTTGGTCAGCTCGGTCTTGCCGACGCCGGTCGGTCCGAGGAACATGAACGAACCGATGGGACGGTTGGGATCCTGCAAGCCGGCACGGGCACGGCGAACAGCCGTTGAGACGGCGTGTACCGCTTCGGCCTGACCGACGACGCGCTTGGCAAGTTCGTCCTCCATCTTGAGCAGCTTCTCGCGCTCGCCCTCCAACATCCTGTCGACGGGAACTCCCGTCCAGCGGGAGACGACCTGCGCCACATGGTCAGGCGTCACCGCCTCCTCCAGCATGCCGTTGGCTTGGCCAGCCGCTGCCTCGTCGATCACCTTCAGTTCGCCTTCGAGGCCCGGAATGACGCCGTAGGCAAGCTCGCCGGCCCGCTGATATTCGCCCTTGCGTTGGGCGACTGCGAGGTCGTTGCGCGCCTCGTCGAGCCGCCGCTTAAGCTCCGCGGCGTGGCCGAGCTTGTCCTTTTCCGCCTTCCAGCGGGCAGTCAACCCCGCGGATTCCTCTTCGAGGTCGGCGAGTTCACGCTCCAGCCGCTCCAGCCGATCGCGCGAGGCGACATCGGTTTCCTTCTTCAGCGCCTCCTGCTCGATACGCAGCTGGATGACCCGCCGATCGATCTCATCGAGTTCCTCCGGCTTGGAATCCACCTGCATCCTGAGCCGCGCCGCGGCTTCATCGACCAAGTCGATCGCCTTGTCGGGCAGGAACCGATTGGTGATGTAGCGATTGGACAGCGTTGCCGCCGCGACCAGCGCCGCGTCGGTGATGCGTACCCGGTGGTGCTGCTCGTATTTCTCCTTGATGCCGCGCAGGATGGAGATGGTGTCGGGCACCGTCGGCTCGTCGACGAACACCGGCTGGAAACGCCGGGCCAGCGCCGCGTCCTTCTCGACATACTTGCGGTACTCGTCGAGCGTGGTGGCACCAACGCAATGCAGCTCACCGCGCGACAGCGCCGGCTTCAGCAGGTTGGAAGCATCCATCGCACCATCGGCTTTGCCGGCGCCGACCAGCGTGTGCATCTCGTCGATGAACAGGATGACGCCACCCTCCGCCGCCGTCACCTCCGACAACACCGCCTTGAGGCGCTCCTCGAACTCGCCGCGATACTTGGCGCCGGCAATCAGCGCGCCCATGTCGAGGGCCAGCAGTTCCTTGTCCTTCAGGCTCTCCGGTACGTCGCCGTTGACGATGCGCAATGCGAGCCCCTCGGCGATGGCCGTCTTGCCAACGCCTGGCTCGCCGATCAGCACCGGATTGTTCTTGGTACGGCGCGACAGCACCTGAATGGTCCGGCGGATCTCCTCGTCGCGGCCGATCACCGGGTCGAGCTTGCCGTCGCGCGCCGCTTTCGTCAGATCACGCGCATACTTTTTCAGCGCATCATAGCCGCTCTCGGCCGACGCGCTGTCGGCGGTGCGGCCCTTGCGGATTTCGTTGACCGCCGCGTTGAGCGCATTGGCGGTGACGCCGGCATCCTTCAGGATCTTCGCCGTCCCTGCATCGGCCTCGACGGCCAGCGCGATCAGCAGCCGTTCGACGGTGACGAAGCTGTCACCCGACTTGTCGGCAAGCGCTTCGGCGGTTGAGAAAACCTTGGCGGTCGGTGCCGTCAGGTAGAGCTGGCCATTGCCACCCGAGACCTGTGGCATCGCATCGAGCGCTTTGTCGACGGCGGACAGCGCCCGGCCGGCATCGCCACCGGCGGCGTTGATCAAACCGGCGGCCATGCCCTCGGAATCGTCGAGCAAGACCTTGAGCAGATGCTCCGGCGCGAACTGCTGATGGCCGCGACCAAGCGCCATGGTCTGCGCCGACTGGACAAAACCACGCGCCCGCTCGGTATATTTTTCGAAATTCATATGGACATCCTTTCCTGGAGCCCGCGTCCCGCCGTCCGAAGCCCGGCGGAAGCGTCTGGATATCTTGGAGATTGGGACATGACCCTTGCCCCTCGCCGATCAATATGGGGAACGAGGCGAGCGCCGAAAAGGGGCAGCAAGAAAAGACAAAGCCCACCACGACGGAAACCGCCGGGCGGGCTCAAAAAACGACGTGACGAACCGCGTCAGGCGCTGGCAAGCGCCGGATGGAGAAGATCGTCGATGCCGAGCGCGTCGCGCAACATCGAGCGGTCTTTGGCGATATCGGCCACCGTGTAGCGGTCGAGCACGGCAAAGAAGGCGCCCAGCGCCTCGCGCAGCACGCGGTTGTATTCGCAGGACAGGATCAGCGGGCAGTCCTTGTGTCCATCCTCCGAGAAGCATTCCGCCATCTGGAAGCTTTCCTCGGTGGCGGCAATCACGTCGCCGAGCTTGATATCCTCGGCCGGCTTGCCGAGCTTCAGGCCGCCGTGACGGCCGCGAATGGTCTCGATGAACTTGTGATCCACCAGCACCTTCAAAATCTTGAACAGGTGCGTCTCCGACATGTCGAAGGTGGCCGCGATGTCAGCGACGCGGCTCGGGCGGTCGGGATTCACCGCGCAATAGAGCAGCACCCTGATCGAATAATTGGTTGCTTGGGTAAGGCGCATGACACCATCTGATTAAAGAGTTGACATTAAAAGTCAAGATTAATCGTTCAGATCCAGCATGCGCCTTTGCACAGGCAGACATAATTCGTGCAATTGCTGATCAGCTTTTATGACAGCCCTTTCGGGCAACAATATCGACGAATTGTCTAACCGACGCCCTCATCCGGCCGGAAAGTCGATGACTTCCCGGCCGGACGCGTAGGCCAACCCTCAGGCGAACTGGCCGTGGCAGTGCTTGAATTTCTTGCCGGAGCCGCAGGGGCACGGCTCGTTCCGGCCGATGTGCCCCCAGGTGGCGGGGTCGTTGGGATCGCGTTCGACGGGCGCGGCAACAAAATTCGATTCCATACCGATCGGCTCCAGCTCGAGACCGGTCGCCGGATCGGCGTGATGGGCCGATAGCACCCCTTCGTCGAAGGCCGGCGTTTCGGGCGGCGCCTGCCGGATCTCGACGCGAGCAAGGTTCGCCGTCACCTGACGGCGAAGATCGTTGAGCAGCGCCTCGAACAGCGAGAAGGCCTCGGTCTTGTATTCGTTGAGCGGGTCGCGCTGGGCATAGCCACGGAAGCCGATCACGGAGCGCAGGTGGTCGAGGTGAGCCAGATGCTCGCGCCACAGGTTGTCCAGCGTCTGCAGCAGGATCGCCTTTTCGACGCGGCGCATCAGCTCGGAGCCGACGCGTTCCTCACGGGCGGCAAAGTCGGCATCGGCGGCGGCGATGAGCCGCTCCTCGATCTCTTGATCGGCAATGCCCTCTTCCTTGGCCCAATCGGGGATCGGAACGTCGACGTTCAGCGTCTCGATCGCCGCGTCATGCAGACCCTTGACGTCCCACTGCTCGGCATAGGCGTTCTCGGGGATATGACGCGCCACCAGGGCGGAAATCACTTCGCGGCGCATGTCGGCGACGGTGTCGGCAACGCTCTCCTCGGTCATCAGCTCGATACGCTGCTCGAAGATCACCTTGCGCTGATCGTTCATGACGTTATCGAACTTGAGAAGGTTCTTGCGGATGTCGAAGTTGCGCGCCTCGACCTTCTGCTGCGCCTTTTCGAGGGCCTTGTTGATCCACGGGTGGATGATGGCTTCACCATCCTTCAGGCCGAGCTTCTGCAGCATGCCGTCCATACGGTCGGAGCCGAAGATGCGCATCAGGTCATCCTGAAGCGAAAGATAGAAGCGCGACTGGCCGGGGTCGCCCTGGCGGCCGGAACGACCGCGCAGCTGGTTGTCGATGCGCCGGCTTTCGTGGCGCTCGGTGCCGAGCACGAACAGGCCACCGGCGGCGAGCGCCTTTTCCTTGAGGCGGGCGACGTCCTCGCGGATCTTCGCCTCGCGGGCATCGCGCTCCGGTCCCGGCGGAACGTCGCCGAGGCGGTGGGCAATCAGCATGTCGGCGTTACCGCCGAGCTGGATGTCGGTACCGCGGCCGGCCATGTTGGTGGCGATCGTCACGGCGCCGGGCAGGCCGGCCTGCGAGATGATGTAGGCTTCCTGCTCGTGATAGCGAGCGTTGAGCACCTGGAATACCGGCTTGTCGCCGTCCATCAGCACGTCCGGATCGCTCTGCTGGAAGCCGCGCTTAATGAGAAGCTCAGCCAGCTGTTCGGACTTCTCGATGGAGGTGGTGCCAACCAGGATCGGCTGCCCCTTCTCCTTGCAGACGCGGATGGTTTCGATGATCGCCGCGTATTTTTCCTCGACGGTCCGATAGACCTCATCGTGATCGTCGATGCGGGAGATCGGACGGTGCGTCGGAATCTCGACGACTTCGAGCTCGTAGATGTCGGCGAACTCGTCCGCCTCCGTCGACGCCGTGCCGGTCATGCCGGCCAGCTTGTCGTACATGCGGAAATAGTTCTGGAAGGTGATCGAGGCGAGCGTCTGGTTCTCCGGCTGGATGCGCACGTGCTCCTTGGCCTCCAGCGCCTGGTGCAGGCCGTCCGAATAGCGGCGACCCGGCATCATGCGGCCGGTGAACTCGTCGATGATGACGACCTCGTTGTCCTTCACGATGTAGTCGCGGTCGCGCTGGAACAGCTTGTGCGCCCGGAGCGCCTGATTGAGATGATGGACAACCGAGACGTTCTCGACGTCGTAGAGTGAGCCGCCCTTCAAGAGGCCCGCGGCGCGGAGACGCTCTTCCATCCGCTCGGTACCGATCTCGGAGAAGATGGCCGTGCGCTGCTTCTCATCGATCTCGAAATCATCCTCGGCAATGCCGGGGATGAACGTATCCATGGTGTTGTAGAACTCGGAGCGATCCTCGAGCGGACCGGAAATGATCAACGGCGTACGCGCCTCGTCGACAAGGATCGAGTCCACTTCGTCAACGATGGCGTAGTGATGGTCGCGCTGCACCATCTGCGCCTTCTCGTACTTCATGTTGTCGCGCAGATAGTCGAAGCCGAGCTCGTTGTTGGTGGCGTAGGTGATGTCCGAGGCATAGGCGGCGCGGCGCTCGTCATCGGAAAGGCCGTGGACGATGATACCGACGGAAAGACCGAGGAAGCGATAGACGCGCCCCATCCACTCGGCGTCGCGGCTGGCGAGGTAGTCGTTGACGGTGACGACGTGGACGCCCTTGCCCGGCAGCGCATTGAGGTAGACGGCGAGTGTCGCCACCAGCGTCTTGCCTTCGCCGGTCTTCATCTCTGCGATGTCGCCGTCGTTGAGCACCATGCCGCCGATCAGCTGCACGTCGAAATGGCGCTGACCGAGGGCGCGCTTGGCCGCTTCACGCACAACGGCGAATGCGGGAACCAGCAGCGTCTCCAGATCGGTTCCAGCGGCGAGTTTCTCGCGGAATTCGAGGGTTTTGCCGGCAAGCGCCTCATCGGAAAGCGCCTCCATTTCCGCCTCGAGCGCGCCGATCGCCTCAACGGTGGGGCGATAGGAGCGGATGCGGCGGTCGTTCGCCGAACCAAAAATCTTGCGTGCTAATCCGCCGAGGCCGACCATGGCAGCCCATCCCTTCGATCAGAATTCCGTGTGCAGGTGCGGGAAAGGGAAGCGGCGACGCCCAGCGTTTGGTTCTGGGCCAACCGTTCGCCCGACCTGCCGAGCCACGCTCCATCTATGGCGGGGTCGGAGATATGTCAACGCTGGCCCCACCCGGATGGCCGGAATCGGCGCTTCCCGCGACCGCGCGATGCGATTGGTCTTCGGTGATGCACCGCTCCCACAGCGATACGGCGAGAGGCTGTTTTTTTGTCCGCGCCGTTACGGAGAATTTGCCGCCGCGCGCCGAGCGCGCTATAGGGCTGCCATCACGGTGCCGGCCCGATCTCCCGGGTGCCGGACCGAAGACAGGATCGTCCCGATGAATTTTGCTCCCGCAACCGGCACTCGCGGTCGCCTCGGTCTTCTCGCCGCCGCTCTCCTCGCGCTGCCCCTTTCCGTGCTGCCGGCCTCGGCCGACGACGTGGTGGCCCGCGTAAACGGCCAGGATATCACTGCCACCGAAGTGCAGATGGCCACCGACGTGTTCGGCGAGCAGCTTGCTCAGGTGCCCGAGGCACAGCGCCGCTCGATGGTGGTCGACGCGCTCGTCGACATGCATGTGGTGGCCGACGCCGCCAAGGCGGCTGGCACTGCCGACAGCCCGAAATACAAGGCGCGTATGGCCTTCCTCGAAGCGCAGGCCCTGCGCAATACCTATGTCGAGGACGAGTTGCAGGGCAAGATCTCCGACGAGGACGTCAAGGCCCGCTACGAAAAGGACATCGCAAGCTACACGCCGCCGGAAGAAGTGCACGCCCGTCACATCCTCGTGAAGACCGAAGATGAGGCCAATGCCATCCTGAAGCAGCTCGCCGATGGCGGCAATTTCGAAGCCATCGCCAAGGAAAAGTCGCAGGATCCGGGCTCCAAGGGCAACGGCGGCGACCTCGGCTTCTTCGCCAAGGGCCAGATGGTGCCTGAGTTCGAAGCAGAAGCCTTCGCGCTGAAGCCCGGTGAGACGTCGACCAAGCCCGTCAAGAGCCAGTTCGGCTATCACATCATCAAGGTCGAAGAACGCCGCACCCAGCCAGTGCCGACCCTCGACCAAGTGCGCGAGCAGGTGATCCAGATGGTCCAGCGCGACAAGTATCAGGAGACGCTCGCCAAGATGCGCGGCGAGGCCAAGATCGAGATCCTGACGCCGCCCGCCGCGCCTGCCGATCCGGCCGCCGCCCCGGCAACGCCGGCTCCCGCCAAGTAATAGACGCCTATCCGCCCCGGCCGCCCGTCGGCCGGGGTCCGCTATCTCCTCGTGAAGAGCCGAAGATGTCCGGAAACCTGTCACCGCTCGCCCCAAAGTCCTATCCCGAGCTGCCGGCCCTTAAGGGCGTGCGCTTTGCGACCGCCGCCGCCGGCATCAAGTACAAGGGCCGAACCGACGTGCTGCTGGTTGCCCTCGACGAGGGGACCGAAGTGGCCGGCGTCTTCACCACATCCAAGTGCCCGTCAGCGCCGGTCGACTGGTGCCGCGCCAACCTGCCCGCCGGCAAGGCGCGGGCGGTGATGGTCAACTCGGGCAATGCCAACGCCTTCACCGGCAAGAAGGGCCGCGAGACGGTGGAAGCCTCCGCCGCCTACGTTGCCGCCGCTCTCGGCGTGCCGGCCGGCGAGGTGTTCCTCGCTTCGACAGGCGTTATAGGCGAACCGCTCGATCCCAAGAAGTTCGAGGCAGTGCTCGCCGAGCTTTCCGGCCGCATGGCGCCGGCGCCATGGCTCGACGCCGCACGCGCCATCATGACCACCGACACCTTCCCGAAGGTGGTCACCGCCACGGTCGATCTCGGTGGTGTACCGGTGACGATCAACGGCATGGCCAAGGGCGCCGGCATGATCGCTCCGGACATGGCGACCATGCTGTCCTTCATCTTCACCGATGCGCCGCTGGCTGCCCCGGTGCTGCAGGACCTCATCGGCAAGGGGACACGGCAGTCCTTCAATTCGATCACTGTGGATAGCGACACGTCGACGTCGGATACGCTGCTGCTGTTTGCGACGGGCAAGGCGGCGCCCCATGGCGCGCCGCGTATTACCGACCCGGCCGACCCGCGCCTTGCCGCTTTCCGCGCCGCTCTCGACGGCCTGCTCACCGACCTCGCCAAGATGGTGGTGCGCGACGGCGAAGGCGCTCGCAAGTTCATCGAGGTCAATGTGACCGGCGCCACCGACGATGCCTCAGCCAAGCGTATCGCCTTTGCCATCGCCAACTCGCCGCTGGTCAAGACCGCCGTCGCCGGCGAGGATGCCAACTGGGGCCGTGTCGTCATGGCCGTCGGCAAGGCCGGCGAGCCGGCCGATCGCGATCGTCTGGCCATCTATTTCGGCGGCATCCGCGTTGCCGTCGACGGCGAGCGCGACCCCGACTATTCCGAGGAAGCCGCCTCGGCGGCGATGCGCAAGGACGAGATCGTCATCCGCGCCGATATAGGCCTCGGCAAGGGTTGCGCCACGGTCTGGACCTGCGACCTCACCAAGGAATACGTCGCCATCAACGGCGATTACCGCAGCTAAGCATCTGCCCGAAAAGTTGCAGACTTTTCAAAAAAGCAGATGTGTCGAGATAAGCGGCAAGGCATCCGCTGGAAAAATCTTCAGGATTTTAGGCGGATGCGGGCAACCAAATGTCTGGAGAGCGGCAGATGAAGATGGTGCTGGTCGTTGCCTGCGCTCTGATCGACGCCGACGGACGTATCCTGCTGGCTCAGAGGCCGGAGGGTAAAACACTCGCCGGCCTATGGGAGTTTCCCGGTGGCAAGCTGGAAGCCGGCGAGCGGCCGGAAGATGCGCTGATCCGCGAACTCGCCGAAGAGCTTGGCATTGTCGTCAAGCACGCCTGCCTCGCCCCGCTCACCTTCGCCAGCCACGCCTATGACGATTTCCATCTCCTGATGCCGCTCTACGTCTGCCGTCGCTGGGAAGGCGAAATATCCGGCCGTGAGGGACAGGCAATCGCCTGGGTTCGCCCAGCCAAGCTGCGCGACTATCCAATGCCACCGGCCGATGCCCCGCTGATCCCACATCTCACGGATCTACTATCTCCGCTTTCCAGTCGTTCTTTGTAACCGCCATATACGAAATTATCACAATTTTGCCGCTAAGATGGAGCCTGCGCATGGGTGATCGGCCGCGCCGGTCGCTCGCCACGTTTCCGGAACAGGAAGAGGCGACAGCATGGCGGAGAAGCGTCCGAAACAGCGCCTGCGCCGGCCCTACACCTTGTTGCGCGACACCAACGGCGCCACCGCCATCGAATATGGCATACTCATGATGATGATCGGTCTGGCGCTGCTCGGCATGATGACGCTGACCGACGTCTCCAACCAAATCAGCAACACCTTTAATTCCGTCTCGGATACGTTGTCGCGCTGATCGATCAGCCATCATTGCTTGGTGGCGAAGCCTTCAGCGCATCAGCGAGCCTCATATTGGCACTGCCTGGCCTGAGCGGCTTCTGCTGGCTTTCGTGTGGTGCCCAGCCCGACAGCGACACCAGCGTAAGGCTTGCCCGGACGCGCCCGTCGAGATCGGCGAACATATCCTGATAGACTGCCGCGACCTCGGCAAACAGCGCCGGCCCGGTAAGGCCGCGTTGGCGGTCGACCAGCACGCTGGTCGCGCCCATTGCCTTGAGATCGTCCATCAGCGCCAGGGCACTCGCATAGCGCAGCGTCAGTCGATCCTGATCGGCCACCGGCAGCGCGAAGCCGGCTCGCTGCAACAGGCCACCAAGATCGCGCACCTCGCCCATGGGCGCGACACGCGGCGATACACCGCCCGAGCGCCGGCTCTCGGCCATAAGAAAGGCCTGACGCAGCTCGGTCAGCGTTTCGCCGCCTGCCAGTACGCCCAAAAACAGGCCATCGGGCCTCAGCACACGCCGGACCTCGATCAGCGCACCCGGCAGATCGTTGGCGAACTGCAGCGCCAGCGAGGATACGACAAGGTCGAAGGCACCGCTGGCAAACGGCAACGCCTCGTCGTCGATCACCACGGCGCCGCCGCCATCAGTGCCAGGGACGAGCAGGTCGGCGCGCACCACCTCATCGACCCGGCCAGCGGCGATTCGGGCCGCCAGCAAGCCGGTCGGGTCGCCGACGACCAGCGCCCGCGAAAAATGCCGATCAACGGCGGCGAGCCGGTCGGCGAGATCGTCGGCGGCAAGCGCCAGCAGAAAGTCCGCACCTGATCGCCGCTCGGCAAGCGCCCGCGTCCGGCGACGCGCGAAAAGGTGACGGTCGAAGATCATGGGCGTCATCGGCGGCGGTCCAGCTGAAGCATCCATCGAAGATGGTTTCGGACAAGGCGGATGCGGAAAGCGAGCCAACCCGGATCGATCGGCTCTTTGCCCGCAAGATCGCCACCGTGATAGGCGGCGACGGGCGAGGCGTCAAACCGGGGCACCGACCCCGCAACCTCTGGGCGCGGAGACTGATCCATGCTTAACTTATCGCGGAACCCGCCGAACGCATCATGACCATAGATTCCGAACCCTGGCTGCCACTTGCCGCCGACGCACCGCGCCGTTGGATGCCGGGCTTTAGCGTCGCCGTCGTGGGCCGCTTTGTCCGTGCCATCTGCGGCGAGATGACTGACCTCGTGCTGCCGCCCGCCTGTCCGGTGTGCCGCGCCCGCCTCGGCAGCACCGGCGGCCTTTGCACCGCGTGCTGGCAGTCCCTGCGTTTCCTCGAACGTCCCTGGTGCGAGCGACTTGGCACGCCGCTCCCCATCGATCTTGGCCCCGGCATACTTTCGGCCGCCGCCGTGGCCGATCCGCCGGCTTTTGCCCGCGCCCGTTCGGCGGTCTCCTACGAAGGCCCGGTCCCAGACCTTGTCCACGCGCTCAAATACGCCGATCGCACCGATCTCGCGCCGATGCTTGGCGCCTGGATGGCACGCGCCGCCCATGAGCTGGTTCCTGATGCCGACATGCTGATACCGGTGCCGCTGCACTGGGGACGGCTCGCCAGCCGCCGCTTCAACCAGGCCGCCCTGCTTGCGCATCAAGTGGGCCGCTTGACCGGTCTGCCGGTCGCGGCCCGTCTCCTCCTTCGGACCCGACGCACGCCACAACAGGTCGGGCTCGGCCGGGACGAGCGCGCGCGCAACATGCGCGGCGCCTTTATCGTCCCCGAAAGCAAGAAGGCGGATCTCGCCGGCCGCCGGCCCATTCTCATCGACGATGTGCTGACCACTGGCGCCACGCTTGAGGCCGCCACGCGTGCGCTGCTCGCCGCCGGTGCCCCTGCCGTCGACGTGCTGACGCTGGCACGGGTTGTGGCGCCGAGCTGAAGCGGGCTATAGAATCGTCTCAGTAAGGCTTATCTCAGGAGGTCCGCCATGGTTCCGGTCACCATCTACACCCGCGAGGGCTGCGGCTACTGTGTCAGGGCCAAGGCGCTCCTGACCAAGAAGGGCGCTGCCTTTACCGAGATCCACGCCGGCGGCGACCCCGCCCTCAAGGCGGAAATGATGCAGCGCTCCGGTCGCGCAACCTTCCCGCAGATCTTTCTCGGCGATGCTCACGTCGGTGGTTGCGATGACCTTTACGCACTCGACGCCGAAGGGCGGCTCGACGCCCTTCTTGCCGGCTAAGGAGAGATTATGACGCGTCCGCTCTGCGTCGCCGCCGTTCAGCTCCGCTCCGGCCGCGATCCCCTGAAGAACCTGCCCGAGGTCGAGGCGCTGATCCGCGACGCCGCCGGCGCTGGCGCCACGTACATCCAAACGCCGGAGATGACCAACATCATCGAGCGCGACCGGCCCGACATGCTGGGCCGTCTCGAGGTCGAGGCCAGGGACGCCTTCGTTGCCCGTGGCGCCCAGCTCGCTCGCGAACTCGGCATCACCTTGCACTTCGGCTCGCTGGCCATCCGCCGCGACGACGACAAGATCGCCAACCGCGCCTACATTTTTGGTCCCACTGGCGATCTCCTTGCCCGCTACGACAAGATCCACATGTTCGACGTCGATCTGCCCATGGGGGAGACTTGGCGAGAAAGCGCCGCCTACACACCAGGCGAAAGCGCCATCGTCGTAACAGCTGCCGGAACGAAGATCGGCCTCGCCATCTGCTATGATCTTCGCTTTCCGCAGCTGTTCCGCGCCTACGGCCATGCCGAAGTCGAAATCATGGGCGCGCCGGCCGCCTTCACCCGCCAGACCGGCGAGGCGCACTGGCACGTGTTGCAGCGCGCCCGCGCCATCGAGAACGGCTGCTTCATGGTATCGGCCGCCCAGGGCGGCACCCATGAAGACGGCCGCGAAACCTATGGCCATTCGCTGATCATCGGCCCCTGGGGTAAGGTGATCGCCGAGGCCGACCACGCCAATCCCGGTATCGTCGTCGCCGACATCGACCTCGATGAGGTCGAGCTCACCCGGGCCCGCATCCCCTCGCTGGAAAATGAGCGTCGCTTCACGCTTTGATTGCCGGCTCAGCTAAAAAGCAGCGCTGGACTTGCGATAACAGTGCCGGCGCGCCATGTTGAAAGTCATGATCCGCTATTCGCTCGTCTGTTCCAACGGCCATGAATTCGAGGGGTGGTTCCGCTCCTCGGACGATTTCGACACCCAGTCGTCGGCTGGCCTTTGCGCCTGTCCCGAATGCGCGTCGACGTCGGTGGCCAAAGCGCTGATGAGGCCGAACGTTGCGACGTCGGAAACCAGGGCCGCCGTCCCGGTCGCGGTCGAAGGGGGCGCGCAGGAGAAGCAGCTCGTCGCCGTCCCGCCAGAAGCCCGAGAATTCCTTGAAAAACTCAAGGAAATCAAGGCCGCGCTGCTCGATGGTTCCGAGAACGTCGGCAAGCGTTTTGCCGAGGAAGCACGGCGCATCCACTTCGGTGAGGCGCCGATCCGCGCCGTACACGGCGAAGCCACCGAAGAGGACGCGCGCGCCTTGGTGGAAGAAGGCATCGACATTTTGCCGCTGCCCGTCCTGCCCGGCGAGCGAAACTAACCTCAGCCTTTAGGGCGCGCTGCCAGCACCATGTAATTCACGTCGGTGTCGTTGCTTTCCTTCCAGGCGAAACGGAGGGGATCGAATACGACGCCGCGCCGGTCAAGCAACGTCAGGCCCGAATCCTGAAGTGGAGCTTCCAGTTCCTCAGGCTTGACGAACTTCTTCCAGTCGTGGGTGCCAACCGGCAACCAACGCAACACGTATTCAGCGCCCACCACCGCCAGACCGAGCGCCTTCAGCGTCCGATTGAGCGTAGCGGCGACGACGAGGCCACCGGGCTTCACAAGGTCGGCCACCGTCGTAAGGAAAGCTGGTACGTCGGCCACGTGCTCTACCACCTCGAGCGCAAGCACCACGTCGAAGCGTTCACCGCCCGAGAGAACCTCCTCAGCCGTCGTCGCCCGATAATCGATGGCCACGCCGGTCTCGGCGGCGTGCAGCCGCGCCACCTCGATGTTGACGGGGGACGGATCGATGCCTGTCACCGCGGCACCGAGTCTGGCCATCGGCTCTGAAACAAGGCCACCGCCACAACCGATGTCGAGGAAGGAAAGCCCGGAAAAGGCGTCGGCGGCGCGCTCATCGAGGCCGAAATGCCTGGACACCTCGCGCTTGAGGTAGCTGAGCCGAACCGGACTGAACCGGTGCAACGGCTTGAACTTGCCGTTCGGGTCCCACCACTCCCTGGCCATTGCCGAGAAGCGGTCGACTTCGGCCTGATCGACGCTGTCACGCTTCATCTCGGTCATGGGTTTCTCCGAACCATTGTCGCCGCCAGGATCGGGGCGGGTCTCGACTTTTCGAGCCGGTCGGCTGCCAAGTCAACCCTCGGTCCAATGTTCGAATTCTGGTCATAAGCGAAAAGGAGACCTTTCCGCCGCCGCTCTGAAGCGCTTCACTAGTGAAAAATATGCTGGAGTATCCCCATGCCGCTTCATCCCGAAATCGCCGCTGATCTGGCGGCCGCCGCCGCGCGCGGCGAACCACCGCTCAAAGAGCTGTCCGCTGAAGCCGCTCGCGCCCGCGCCGAGTCCGAGCCACGCGTCGGCGGTGCGCCGGTAAAGACGGTGGAGACAATCGCCATTCCCGTTGACGGCGGCACCATCGCGGCGCGCGTCTACCGGCCGTTCGGCGACGGCGATGCCCTGCCCGGCATCATCTACATCCATGGCGGCGGCTGGGTGCTGTGTTCGCTGGACACCCACGACAACGTCTGCCGCAATCTCGCCGCCAGTGTCGGGGCCATCGTCGTCTCGGTTGACTACCGCATGGCGCCCGAGCATCGCTTCCCAGTGGCGAGTAACGACTGTCTCGCCGCCGTCCGCTGGGTTGCCAGCCAAGCGACCAAGCTCGGCATAGACCCGGCCAAGCTGGTTGTCGGCGGTGATAGCGCCGGCGGCAATCTTGCCGCCGTCACGGCCCTGCGCATCCGCGACGAGGGCGGACCGACGCTCGCCGGCCAGATGCTGATCTATCCGGTCACCGACGACATCGCCGCCGGCCATCCGTCCTATGCCGAGTTCGCCGACGGCTTCGGCCTCACCGCCGATGACATGGCCTGGTTCTGGGACCACTACGTGCCCGATCCGGCTGAGCGCACCCATCCACATGCCTCGCCGCTACGGGCCGAAAACCTCGCCGGACTGCCACCGGCCTTGCTGCTGACGGCCGGCTGCGACGTGCTGCGCGACGAGGGCGAGGCCTATGCCGGCCGCCTCGCCGCCGCCGGCGTCACGCTCGACTTCCGCCGCTACGACGGTTTGCACCACGGTTGCGCCGGCGACTATGGCCGCCTGCGGGCCGTCACGCCCTTCTTCGAGCACATCGTGGCCTGGTCCAGATCGATCTTCCAACTTTAGGCAAGCGCCAAGCATTCCGCGCGTTACCAAGCAAAGGCACCCGAAGCCGCGCCAGCGGCTTCCGGCGCCAAGCGGCGCCCGCGCGGAGCGCGAAAGCCAAAGGCCGGAGGCCTGCCGGCGACTGAGGCTGGAAAGAGCCACGCCAAGCGGCGCCCGCGCGGAGCGCGAAAGCCAAGAGCCGGAGGCTCGCCGGCGACTGAGGCCAGAAAAAAGCCAAGCAATCACCGTAGGGCATCGTCTGCCGGTGATTGCCCGCCGCCGCACCTTCCTGTATTGAGGGCGCGGCCCTGCGGGTGCCGTACGGTGGCCCGCCTTTTCACCTCTCGCAACGGGGTTCCCGCCCCTTAGGAAACGACGTCGGAAAATGGCTCGATTGGTGATGAAATTCGGCGGCACTTCGGTCGCCGATCTCGATAGGATCCGTAATGTCGCGGCCCACGTGAAGCGTGAGGTCAACGACGGCCATCAGGTCGCCGTCGTCGTGTCGGCCATGGCCGGCAAAACCAACGAGCTGGTCGCGCTCTGCCGCGGCGCGGCCACGTTGCACGACGCCCGCGAATATGACGCCATCGTCGCCTCGGGCGAGCAGGTAACGAGCGGTCTCCTTGCCATCACGCTGCAGGCGATGGGCATCGACGCCCGGTCCTGGCAGGGCTGGCAGTTGCCCATCGTCACCGATGGAGCCCATGGTGCTGCCCGCATTCAGTCGATCGACGGCAGCCGCGTCATCGAGCAGATGGATGCCGGCCGCGTCGCCGTCATCGCCGGCTTCCAAGGCGTCGGCCCCGATGGCCGCGTCTCGACGCTCGGTCGTGGTGGGTCAGATACCTCGGCCGTCGCCGTGGCTGCGGCGGTAAAGGCCGATCGCTGCGACATCTACACCGACGTCGACGGCGTCTACACCACCGACCCGCGCGTCGTGCCCAAGGCCCGCCGTCTCGACAAGGTCTCCTTCGAGGAGATGCTGGAGATGGCCTCCCTCGGCTCCAAGGTGCTGCAGGTGCGCTCCGTCGAGCTCGCCATGGTCCACAAGGTCCGCACATTCGTGCGATCGTCCTTTGAGGATCCCAACAACCCCAAGACCATGCCGAACGGCGACCCGTTCGGAACGCTTATTTGCGATGAGGACGAGATCGTGGAACAGGAAGTCGTCACCGGTATCGCCTACTCCAAGGATGAGGCGCAGATCTCCATTCGCCGCGTGCCGGACCAGCCGGGCGTCGCCGCCGCCGTGTTCGGGCCGCTCGCCGAGGCCAACGTCAACGTCGACATGATCGTCCAGAACATCTCGGCCGATGGCGCCGAGACCGACATCACGTTCACGCTGCCAGCCACGGACTACGAGCGCGCCACCGCCGTGCTCAACGACAAGAAGGTCGAGATCGGTTACAAGACCTTCGAAGGCACGACCGGCATGTGCAAGGTGTCGGTGATCGGTGTCGGCATGCGTAGCCACGCTGGCGTCGCCGCCCAGGCCTTCAAGGCTCTGTCGGCCAAGGGCATCAACATCCGGGCGATCACCACGTCCGAAATCAAGATCTCCGTGCTGATCGACGAGGCCTATACCGAACTCGCCGTCCGCACCCTGCATTCGGCCTACGGCCTCGACAAGGTCTGATATGCCATACCGGTGCCGGGGGTTCCGGAGCCGGTTCGCCACGTCGGCGCTCACGCCGATTTGTAAGGGGCTCTGAGAAAAGGGCCTCGCCGCTCGAACGGCGAGGCCGTATCAACGTGCTGGAGCCCGTTCGTTTCTCGGCAGCTGTCCGTGAAGGAAAGGCTGCCATATTGATGGCTTCAAGCCGGCCGCAAAAAGCGCTAGGGCTGGCAATATGGAGTGGATGAGCCCGTCGGCCGGCCTGGCGCCGTTCCGGCCCGCGGGAGAGAGCAGGAAGCCGACGATGCGGGGAGGCCTTTCCGGACCGCGCGTTCTGCTCCGCCGCCTCCGCGAGGTGATGGCGGAGCCGATTAGCGCCCAGGAGCGATTGGACAAGATCGTCGTTACCATCGCGGCCAACATGGTCGCTGAGGTCTGCTCGCTCTATGTCCTGCGCGCCGACGGCGTGCTCGAACTGTTCGCTACCGAAGGCCTCAACCGGGAAGCCGTCCACAAAGCTTCGCTCCGTGTCGGCCAGGGCCTCGTCGGCCTGATCGCCGCCGAGGCGGCGGTGCTCAACCTCGCCGACGCCCAGGAACACCCGGCTTTCTCCTACATTCCCGGCACCGACGAGGAAGCCTACCATTCCTTCCTCGGCGTGCCGATCCTGCGCTCGGGCCGTACGCTCGGCGTACTGGTGGTGCAGAACCGCGTCCGCAAGACCTACTCCGAAGAGGAGGAGGAGGCGCTTCAGACCACCGGCATGATCATCGCCGAGATCATCGCCTCCGGCGAGGTGCTTGGCCTGGCCGCCGCCCAGCAGACGGTTCTCGACCTCAATCGCCCGATGCACGTGCCTGGCATCGTGTTGTCCGATGGCGTGGGCCTCGGCCATGTCGTGCTGCACGAGCCGCGTGTCGTCGTTACCAACTTCATCGCCGAGGATCCCGAGCAGGAAGTGAAGCGGCTCACCGCCGCCATCGGCAACCTGCGCCTTTCCATCGATGACATGATCGACAGCGGTGAGGTCGCCCACCACGGCGAGCATCGCGACGTGCTGGAAGCCTACCGCATGTTCGCCTACGACCGCGGTTGGACGCGGCGCATGGAAGAGGCGATCGTCCGCTCCGGCCTGTCGGCCGAGGCGGCGGTGGAGCGCGTGCAGTCCGACACCCGCGCCCGCATGCAACGGCAGACCGACCCTTATCTGCTGGAGCGCCTGCACGATTTCGACGACCTGACCTATCGCCTGCTGCGCGAGCTGATGGGCAAGGACAAGAACACCGAACTGCCCGAAAACGCCATCGTCGTCGCCCGTTCGATGGGGGCCGCCGAACTCCTCGACTATGACCGGTCCAAGCTGCGCGGCCTCGTCCTCGAGGAAGGCACCTCGACCAGCCACGTGGCCATCGTCGCCCGTGCCCTGTCGATCCCGGCCGTGGGCCAGCTCGCCAACGTCGTGTCGTTGGCCGAGAACGGCGACAGCATCATCATCGACGGCGAGAGCGGCTATGTGCACCTCCGGCCGCCGGCCGATGTCGAGCAAGCCTATGTCACCAAGGTGCGCTTCCGCGCGCGCCGGCAGGAACGCTATCGCCAGCTGCGCTTCAAGGCACCTGTGACGCTGGATGGCGTACGCATCGCCCTCAATACCAACGCCGGCCTGCTGTTCGACCTGCCGCATTTCGACGAATCGGGTGCCGATGGCATCGGCCTGTTCCGCACCGAACTGCAGTTCATGATCGCGCCCACCTTCCCCAAGCTGAGTCAGCAGGCGGAGCTCTATTCCAAGATTCTCGACGGCGCCACCGGCCGGCCCGTCACCTTCCGCACGTTGGATATCGGCGGCGACAAGGTGCTGCCCTATCTCACCCGCTCGGTGCAGGAAGAGAACCCGGCCATGGGCTGGCGCGCCATTCGCATCGGCCTCGACCGCACCGTCATCCTGAGAACGCAGGTGCGCGCCTTGCTGAAGGCGGCTGGCGGGCGCGAGCTGCGCGTCATGTTCCCGATGATCTCGACGGTCGAAGAGTTCAACAAAGCCAAGGAACTGGTGAAGGGCGAGCAGCGCTTCCTCGAAAAGCACGGCCACGCCCTACCCTCGTCGCTGAAGCTCGGTGCCATGATCGAGGTGCCGGCGCTGCTGTTCGAGCTCGATGAACTGCTGTCGGTGGTCGACTTCGTCTCGGTCGGCACCAATGATCTGTTCCAGTTCATGCTCGCCGTCGACCGTGGCAACGCCAAGGTGGCGCAGCGCTTCGACCCGCTCGCCCCGTCGTTCCTGCGCGCGCTGCGCACCATCGCCCGCAAGTCGGCCGAATATGGCAAGCCGGCAACGCTGTGCGGTGAGCTGGGTGGCACGCCGCTCACCGCCATGGCGTTGATGGCCATCGGCTTCCGCTCAATGTCCATGGCGGCCACCTCGGTCGGCCCGGTCAAGGATATGATCCGCTCGGTCAACCTCGGCGAACTCGAGGCACTGCTCGCCCCGGCCCTTAACCGGCCCGACGGTCCGCCGATCCGCAAGCTCTTGCAGGACTTCGCAGAATCTCGCGACATCCCGCTCAACTGATCTGGTTCCCAACCAACGCATGACCCCTTTTGACGCCCGTCTCGAGGCTCTCCTCGACCGTTTCGCCATTCTCGAGGCGCGGCTTGCCGGCAATCCGGACGCCGAGACCTTCGTCCGCCTGTCGCGCGACTATGCCGAACTCGAACCGCTGGTCGTCCGCATCCGCGCCTTGCGGGACGTCGACCGTGAATTCGGTGACGTCGAGGCGATGCTTGCCGATCCCTCAACCGATGCGGAGATGCGGGCGCTCGCCGAAGCCGAACGGCCGGAGTTGCTCGAAAAGGTCGAGACGCTGCGGCAGGACGTGCGCATCGCGCTGTTGCCGCGCGACCGCGCCGACGACAAAAGCGCCATCCTGGAAGTGCGGGCCGGTACCGGTGGCGACGAAGCCGCCCTGTTTGCCGGCGATCTGTTCCGCATGTACCAGCGCTACGCCGAAGCGCGCGGTTGGCGCGTCGAGGTGATGAGCGTGTCGGAGGCCGAACTTGGCGGCTACAAGGAAATCATCGCCTCGATCGACGGTGCCGGCGTCTATGCCCGGCTGAAATTCGAGTCCGGCGTCCACCGGGTGCAGCGGGTACCGGTGACGGAGAGCTCGGGCCGCATCCACACGTCGGCGGCCACCGTGGCGGTGCTGCCGGAAGCCGAGGACGTGGATATCGCCATCAACGAGACCGACCTTCGCGTCGATACCTTCCGCTCGTCCGGTGCCGGCGGTCAGCACGTCAACACCACCGACAGCGCCATTCGCATCACCCACATACCCACCGGGCTTGCCGTCGCCTGCCAGGAGGAGCGGTCGCAGCATAAGAACCGCGCCAAGGCGATGAAGCTGCTGCGCTCTCGCCTTTACGAGATGGAGCGTGAAAAGGTCGACAGCGCCCGCGCCGCCGACCGGCGCGGCCAAGTGGGCTCCGGCGATCGCTCGGAACGCATCCGCACCTACAATTTTCCGCAGGGGCGCGTCACCGATCACCGCATCAACCTCACGCTCTACAAGCTGCCACAGGTGATGGAAGGCGATCTCGACGATGTGGTCGATGCCCTGATCACTGATCATCAGGCCAGGCTGCTCGCCGAAGCCGAAGCATGAGCGGCGCACCCACCCTCGGCACCCTCCTCGCGACCGCCCGTCGGCGTCTTGCCGAGGCGGGCGTCGACACGGCGGCCATCGATGCCCGTCTGCTTGTCGAGGCGGCGACCGGCGCCAGCCGGCTCGATTTCCTCGCCGCGACGGACCGTCCGGCGGCGCCCGACGCCGCCGCCCGCCTCGACAGCTGGATCGACCGCCGCGCCGCCGGCGAGCCGGTTGGTCGAATCCTGGGATCCGCCTCTTTCTACGGCCTCGACTTTGCGCTTGGCCCGGACACTCTGGAGCCGCGCCCTGACACCGAGACGCTGGTGGAAGTGGCGCTCGGTACCGTTCGCTCCGGTCGCATACCGGGCGTTTCACCCAACGGCGACGGCCTTCGCCTTCTCGATCTTGGTACGGGTACCGGCGCCATCGCCGTTGCGCTGCTCGTAAAACTGACGCATTCCCGGGGGCTGGCCATCGACCTTTCGCCCGGCGCGTTGGAGGTTGCCAAGGGCAACGCCACCCGCCATGGCGTCGACGACCGGCTCGATTTCGCGCTGGGCGATTTTTTCGCCGCCGCCACCGGCAGCTTCAACCTCATCGTCTCCAACCCGCCCTATATCGCCAGCGATGTCATCGCCGACCTCGATCGCGAAGTGCGCCTGCACGATCCGCGGCTTGCTCTCGACGGCGGTCCCGACGGGCTCGACGCCTACCGAACCATCCTGAATGACGTAGGCCAACACCTTTCTCCGGGCGGCCTCCTCGCCGTCGAAATCGGCTGGGACCAGGGCGAGGCGGTCGGCAATCTGTTTGGAGCGGCCGGGCTGTCGGAAATTGAAGTCCACCGCGACCTCGGCGGCCGCGACCGGGTGGTCTCGGGCCTCTTTCGAGCGCAAATCGACTGAAATTCCCTCGCTTTATTGGCCTTGAACCTAAAATTCAGCTTGGAAAGTTGCAGCGAAGCAGCTAGGGTCCGTTCGTAGAGAATCGGCTGTATTTGACGTCACCGTCGAAAAGCCGTATTCGGGAGGCATGACCTCTTGCCCTGGCGGGTGAGCAATCGGAGTTCGCTCACGGCGGCCGGTTGCCGACAGAGCCAAGGCGTGGGCCAGGATCCCGCTCAGACCCGTTCTCGATACGATCAAACGTAGAGGATGCTGAGGCGACACCGTCATGGGCCAGGCCCGAGCGGATGGCCGTTCTCGATGGATAATATGTTTGCACCAGGCGCCGCGACTTCACCGGCCTCCTCATCAGGAGAGCTGAAAGTCAACGAGACCCGCGGCCTCGCGCCCCGTGCTTTTTTGACCCGCGAAGGCAAGAGATAGCGGACATATGAGGCAGAACCAGCAGAACAAGCAGCGGATGCGCGGCCGGCCCAACAACAACCGCAAGGCTCCCAATCCGCTGACCCGGTCGTTCGATTCCAACGGCCCGGACATCAAGATCAGAGGCACCGCCCTTCATATCGCCGAGAAATACACGCAGCTCGCCCGCGATGCGTCGTCGGCCGGTGACCGGGTGATGGCGGAGAATTATCTCCAGCACGCCGAGCATTACTACCGCATCATCGCCGCCGCGCAGGCTGCTCAGGCCGCCGCCGCCGCGGGCCGCGAGGATGAAACCGACGACGACGATTTCGAGCCGATCGGCTCCGACCGTTTCGAGCCACGCCAGATCGAGATCCGTCAGCCTGGCCAGTTGGACAACAACACCCGGCAGCCGAATGAGCAGCGCGAACCGCGCGACATCGGCAACGGCAACTACCAGAACCGCGACAACAGTGGTCAGCAACGCGATTACAATCGCAATGGCGACAACAACGGCCAGCAGCGCGACTACAATCGCAATGGCGACAACAACGGCCAGCAGCGCGACTACAATCGCAACGGTGGCGACAACCGCAACGGCGATACGGCCGCTAACGGTGACCGCAACCGCAATGTCGACAACAACCGTAGCGCGGATACCGCCGGCGGTGATCGTCAGCAGCAAGACCGCAACAACGAATATCGTCGCGATCGCCGCCCGCGCTTCGACCGCTTCGGCCGCGACAATCGCAACGACCGCCAAGGTCAAAACAACCAGGACAACCGTGGCGGCGAGCGTCAGCCGCAGCCGGCCGTAGCGCCAACGCTGTCCGATGCGCCGCAGCCCGACGTCAGCTTCCCCGACGTGCCGCAGCCGGTCGTCCGCGTTGAGCGCGAGCGCTCAGCCGAGCGCGAACGTCCTGTCGAGCGTGAGCGTCCAGTGACGGTTGCCGCCGAAGCCGGCCTGCCGGCCTTCCTGCTCGAGCGCCAGCCGCGCGCTTCAGAGCCAGCTCCCGCGACGGTGGCCGAGCGCCCTGCTCCGGCTGCCGAGCCTGTTCGCGAAACTTCGCCCGCCCCGGTGGCTGCCGCGCCAACCGAGACCGGAGCCGAGGAAGAGGCCCCGCGCAAGCGCGTCCCGCGCCGCCGTGCCACCACCATCGGCACGCCGATTGTGCCGACGACCCGTCCGCGGACCCGCCGAACTAAAACCACGACGGAACCCGAGGGCGGCGAGAGCTAAGCCTTTCGCAAAACCCCATAGAATAAGCAAAGGGCCGCGTCGGCAACGACGTGGCCCTTGTCATTTCCGCCTCCCGCGGGCGTGGACCGGATATGAAAAAGGGCGACGCCACGGCGCCGCCCTTTGCCTATCTTGGTTCGCAGGAGCTAGCTCAGGCTGCCGCGTCCTTGGACCGCAGGCGCTTGCGCTCGATCGGATCGAGCAAAATCTTGCGCAGGCGAATGGACTTCGGCGTTACCTCGACCAGTTCATCGTCCTGGATCCAGGCGAGGGCCTTCTCCAGCGTCATGCGGATCGGCGGAGTGAGGCGCACCGCCTCGTCCTTGCTGACCGAGCGAACGTTGGTGAGCTTCTTGCCTTTGAGGACGTTGACCTCAAGGTCATTTTCGCGGGTATGCTCGCCAACGATCATGCCCTGATAGACCTTCCAACCCGGCTCGATCATCATCGGGCCGCGATCTTCGAGGTTCCAGAGCGCGAAAGCGACGGCCTCGCCGATGTCGTTGGAGATCAGCACGCCGTTGCGCCGGCCGGGCAGGTCGCCCTTGTGCGGCTGATAGGCGTGGAACAGCCGGTTCATCACCGCTGTACCGCGCGTGTCGGTCAACAGCTCCGACTGGTAGCCGATCAGGCCACGGGTCGGCGCGAAGAACACCAGGCGCAGGCGATTGCCGCCGGACGGGCGCATCTCCACCATGTCGGCCTTGCGCTCGCTCATCTTCTGAACGACCACCGAGGAATATTCCTCGTCGACGTCGATCACCACCTCTTCGATCGGCTCCAGCGTCTCGCCGGTGGCCTCGTCCTTGCGGAAAACGACGCGCGGCCGCGACACGGCGACCTCGAAACCTTCACGGCGCATGGTCTCGATCAGCACGGCAAGCTGCAATTCGCCGCGACCGGAGACGAACATCGAATCCTTCTCTGAGCTTTCCTCGACCTTCAGGGCAACGTTGCCCTCCGCCTCACGGATGAGGCGATCGCGGATCATGCGGCTCGTCACCTTGTCGCCCTCGGTGCCGGCCAGCGGCGAGTTGTTGACGACGAAGGTCATGGTGACGGTCGGCGGGTCGATCGGCTGCGCATGCAGCGGCTCGGTGACGTCGAGGGCGCAGAAGGTCTCGGCCACCGTGCCCTTGCTGAGGCCAGCGATCGCCACGATGTCGCCGGCTTCGCCGACGTCGATCGCCGTGCGCTCGAGGCCACGGAAGGCGAGGAGCTTGGAGACACGGCCCTGATCGACAATGTTGCCGTCCTGGTCGAGCACCTTGATGGTCTGGTTGGTTTTTACCGAACCCGAGGTGATGCGACCGGTCACGACGCGGCCGAGGAAGGGATTGGCCTCGAGCAGCGTGCCGATCATGCGGAAGGACGCGTCCTTCTCGACATGCGGCGGCTCGACGTGGCGCAGAACCAGATCGAACAGCGGCGCCATGCCGTCGCCCTCGCCGCCTTCCGGCGTGGTCGAGAACCAGCCGTTGCGGCCCGAGCCGTAAAGGATCGGGAAGTCGAGCTGCTCATCGGTGGCGTCGAGATTGGCGAACAGGTCGAACACTTCGTCCACCACTTCGTGGATGCGGGCGTCGTGTCGGTCGACCTTGTTGATGGCAACGATCGGCTTCAGGCCGACCTTCAGCGCCTTGCCGACCACGAACTTGGTCTGCGGCATCGGCCCTTCGGCTGCGTCGACCAGAACGATGGCACCATCCACCATATTGAGGATGCGTTCCACTTCCCCACCGAAGTCGGCGTGGCCTGGGGTGTCGACGATGTTGATCCGCACATCCTTCCAGACCACGGAGGTAGCCTTGGCAAGGATGGTGATGCCACGCTCCTTCTCGAGGTCGTTGGAATCCATCACGCGCTCCGCCACCTTCTGGTTCTCGCGATAGGTGCCGGACTGTTTCAGAAGCTCATCGACCAGGGTCGTCTTGCCATGGTCGACGTGCGCGATGATGGCGATGTTGCGCATTTGCATGGGCGTACTCGGTTTGGAAAAGACAGACGGCCCGAAGCGAGCCTCCGGACCGTCATTCTGGCGCGCACTATACAAATGATTGTGACAGGAGCAAGAAAAACCTGATTATTCGTGCGAAGATCAGCCATGCAACAGGCTGCGACACTTAACAGAGCTGAGCCGTCTCTGCTAAAAAAGCCAATTCCAGCTCTCCTGTCCGGGACTCCCCATGCAGCATGCTCCGATGACCGAGCGCCATGTCGCCGCGATCGGTTCTCTCCTCATTGCTCTCGGGCCGATGTCGCTCGCTCTCTACACGCCGGCCATGCCGGAGCTGGTCGCCGATTTTGCCACGACCTACCCGGCGGTAAAGGCAACGCTGGCCGCCTATTTCGCCGGTTTTGCCTTGGCACAGCTGATTTGCGGCCCATTGTCGGATGCCTATGGCCGTCGCCCCGCCGCGCTCGCCTTCCTCACGCTCTATGCGATCGGCTCGGTCGGCGCCATGCTGGCACCCTCCATCCATGCGCTGATGATCGCCCGCCTCGTGCAAGGCATTGGCGCGGCGGTCGGTATCTCGGTCGCCCGCGCCATCGTCCGTGACAACTTCACCGGCGAGCAGTCGGCGCGGGTGATGAACACCATCGGCATCTTCCTCGCCATCGGCCCAGCGATGGCGCCGACGCTCGGCAGCCTCGCCATGCTGGCTTTCAGCTGGCGGGCAATCTTCGTGCTGATGGTGGTCTATGGCGGCACGCTGCTGGTCGTCGTCTATCGCTTCCTGCCGGAAACCAACCACGCACCCGATCCGGCCCGCGCCAGGCCGGCTGGCCTTGTGCGCGCCTACGCCGATCTCGGCCGCGATGGTCGCTTCCTGTTTCCAGCCCTGATGCTAGGCCTCGTGCTCGGCGGCTTCTATTCGCTGAGCTCGATGCTGCCATTCCTGTTGATCGACATCGCAGGCCTCAGCCCGCAGGCCTTCGGCTTCGGCATGCTGGGGCAAACCGGCGCCTATATTCTCGGCGGCATCGTCACCAAGGCCCTGCTCAAGCACGTTCCCGCCCGCAATCTGGTGCTGCCCGGGCTTACGCTCTCCATGGTGGGCGCACTGGCCATGATGGCGTCGATCGCCCTCTGGCCGCCCTCCTACCTCTCGGTGATGCTACCCGTCGCGGTATTTGCCTTCGCGCTGGCCATGCTGACGCCCGACCTGACCACCCGCGCCATGGCCGCCTTCCCGGAAAAGGCCGGCGCCGCCGCCGCCCTGCTTGGCTTTGCGCAAATGGGCAGTGGCTTCATCGATTCCGGAGCGGTGGCGCTGATCGGCTCGCCGCCGCTTGCCTTCGCCACGGTGATCCCGATCGTCACCCTGGCCGCTCTGTCGCTTGGCTTTGCAGAACGGGAACGCGACTGAGCGTGGCCCCTCAGGTGCGTCGGTAGCCAAGCAGCCCCGGAGCCGAGTGCCAGAAGGCTTGCGCGGCAAATCCCATGAACAGCAGCCCCGAGCCCCTGACAATGGCAAGCTCGTGCGCCCGGTAGAAGCGGCGCACCGCGCCGGCGCCGATGACGGATATCATCACCACGTCGGCGGCGAGGAAGCCGACGAAGGATGCCGCGAGCAAAGCCGGCAGGTTTGAGAAGGACAGCGTGTCGGCGACGCCGCCGACCAGCGCCGTGAAAGTGGCGAGCGCCACCGGATAACCCTTGGGGTTGGTAAGGCCGAAGATCAGGCCACGTCGAAACGGCCGCTCCACCGCCATCACGGCCTGACCTTCTTGGCGCGGGCGCGCCCGGAAGGCGCGCCAGCCGATGAAGGCGAGATAGGCGCCGCAGATGCAGCCAAGCAGATCGAACACCATCGGCCCCACCACGTGCGCGCCCACCAGAGCAACGAGCGCCAGGCTCGTCCACAGCGTGTCACCGGCAAGATGGCCGGCGATGAAGCGAGCCCCGGCACCTCGCCCCTGCCCGGCGCCGATACCGAGCAGCGCAATGAAGGCAGGACCGGGAATGACGACGTAGAGGAACGCGGCGACGAAAGCCGATAGAAGAAGCGAAAGCGGCATGAAAACTGGCCTTCTGGCAGGAGATTATCGAGCTTCCCGCAAATCGCCGCCCCGCGCAATCGCCGCCCTGCCGATAAGCTAGGCACAAGCCACGAGCGCCACTATCCGGCAACGCTGTCAGCATTGTTGTCATCCGCAGTTTCTTCAGGTTCGCGCTATTTTTGGCGATGCACTTTACGCGCAATTAATCGGCGGCGGCGATGCTACCTGGGATGGAATCTGATCGGGAGGAGACGGCGCGCTAGGCTTGGGCTTTGCGCCGGACCGATCAATCGGGGAGTTTCGCCATATGCCGAAGTTCAAGCTCAAGGGATTCGCGTTCGGCTCGCGGTTCCGAATTGCCACCAAAGTGCTCGCCTTTGGGTTGTTTTCGCTATTGGCCCTAGCCATGGTCGGCGGGCTTTACATGACGCAGGACATCAACGCCAACAGTTACCGCCAGCGCGCCGCCAGCGCCCGTATCAACGCCGATCTCGCCGGTACGCTGCAGACCACCGCGCTACAGCTCCGCCGCGCCGAGATCGAGTTCCTGTTCACTGGCAACGAGCGCTATTCCGGCCTGCACGGTGATCTGACGCGCATGACCGTCTCGAATATCCAGCAGCTCGAGACCCGCATCAAGGCAACCGACCCGGCGAAGGCGGGAAACGTCGCCCAGATCAAAGCCGGGCTCGAGGAGTATGGCACCTCCTTCAAGGCCATCCTGGACATCAAAAAGCAGCTCGGCCTCTATCCGCAGCAAGGCGTCAACGGTGCGCTCCTGAAATCCAGTCAGGCAGTGACCGACCTCCTGGCCGCCAACCCGGCACCCGATCTGTCGGCGCTTTTCGCTACCATGCGAACCTTTGAAAAGGACTTCATGCTGAAGAGCGATCCGCAGGCTTTCACGGCTTTCGGCAAGGCGTCCATGGACTTCACCCGCGCCCTCGCCCGCAGCACCCTGCCGGCGGATGCCAAGGCGGCGCTCAGCAAGGCGATGGACGGCTACTCGACCAATGTTGGTCAGTGGGTGGCGTTGCAGCAGAAATTCCTCAGCATCTATGAGCAGCTTTCCAACGGCTATAAAGCGCTGGAGCCGCAGCTCGACAATCTTGTCTCAATGATCCGCAGCGTCGACACCGCCGCCTCCACCTCGGAAATTCGTGCCCGCCGCGACGCCCGGGATCAGCTGATGATCGTCTTCGGCGTCATCATGGCGATGACGCTGGTGTTCGGCCTGCTGCTGGCGCGCGGCATCGTCAAGCCGATCGGCCGCATTACCGCTGCGATGAAGGCGGTTGCCGCCGGCGACCGCGACGTCAGCATTCCCTACGCCGACCATCGCAACGAGGTTGGCGACATGGCACGGACACTCGACGTCTTCGCCAAGGGACTGTCCGAGACAGAACACCTCCGGGCCGAGCAAGGCGAGAACGACCGCCTCGCCGCCGAGCGGCAGCTCCAGGAGCGGCAGTCCCTCGCCGATGCCTTCCAGTCGACCATGGGCGCTTTGGCCGATCGCTTCGCCCGCTCATCGGCCGAGGTGGCCGAAGCTGCTCGCGAGCTATCGGAAACCGCCGATGCGACATCCGGCCGGGCGCAAGCGGTGACCGGCGCCGCCGAAGCCGCGGCGTCCAACGTGCAGACGGTCGCGGCCGGCACCGAAGAACTCACGGCCTCGATCCGCGAGATCAACGTCCAGGTATCCAAGTCGGCCGGCATCGCCGACGAAGCTGCCGCCGAGGCATCCCGCACCGAGACCAAAGTGCGCGCGCTGACCGACGCCGCCGTCCGCATCGGCGACGTGGTCAACCTCATCCGTGCAATCGCCGAGCAGACCAACCTTCTCGCGCTCAATGCCACCATCGAAGCGGCGCGGGCTGGGGATGCAGGCAAGGGCTTCGCCGTCGTCGCCAGCGAGGTCAAGCAGCTCGCGGCCCAGACGGCCAAGGCCACCGACGAGATCGGCTCGAAAATTGGCGAAATCCAGGAGGCGACCAACGAGACGGTCACCGCCATCGGCCGCATTACCTCCACCATCTCGATGATCCGTGAAGTGACGGCATCGATCGCCGGCGCGGTCGAGGAACAGGGCGCCGCCACCGGCGAGATCGCCCAGAACACCCAGCGCGCCGCCGAGGGCACGCAGACGGTGACCGGCTCCATCGCCGGCGTCGGCGAAGCGGCCGAGCATACCGGCCGCGCCTCGACCCACCTGATGTCGCTCTCGAGCGAACTCGAACACCAGTCCGCCGACCTTCAGAGCGAAGTGGGCAAGTTCGTCGACAGCCTGCGCGCGGCGTAACGTAAATACTACAAATCACATACAGTCGCCGCCTTCAAAAAGCGGCGACTTTCTTTTATGCGAAAAGAAGATTATTTTGCAGGAATGTAACCAGCTTTATGCTTCTAAGATAGAAAACTGGCCATCCGATAGGGATCGCATATTCGGAAGCACAAATCATGTTAACTGCCCTAATAACTTCTCTACTTACATTTATCCTATCTGGAATAATCGCAACTCGAATTGCGTATACATGGCAGAGGGAAAGCTGGATTCGCCAGCAGAGAGTCCTCGACAGAGAGAATGAGGTAAAAATTCTTAGAGATCTGGTAGATAGATTCGCGGATCTGGCTGGGAAACGCCAACATAAAATGCTTAGACTTGTTTTCGCCTTAAGGTCTGGGAAAAAAGATCTCATAGAAAAAAGATCCATAGAATATGATGAGATATTGGACGAATGGAACTCAAATATCGTATTTCTATACGCCAAATTGACAATGTATGTATCTTGGGAAGAGGCGATAAAACTTGAAAATATACAAAATATATTTGTCAGAATCGGTTGGAAGATAGAATATATAAAAAATAATTTATCTAACAACCAGAATAAAGAAATTAAAGATTCTCTAAACAGCATGAACGAGCTGCAAGGCTTGCTAGGTAATTTGCAAAAGAAACTTATCAAGTCGATCTTAGAGAAGAAAGATAATATATATAAAGAAGAAAAATTGAGTGAAGATACCCTAGACCGCATCCCAACTTGGAAGCTTTTCAAATCGCTCTTTGAGCGAAGGGTAAAGAGAGACGAGATATTTTGAGCGGCGATCTAATTTAAGCTTCCATCGGTTATCCGGAACTAGAGGACGGGGATAGACAAGCATTGACGCAAGCTGCGCCGCCTCAGTAAGATCGAGTTCAAACGGCATTTTGCCAAAGATGACTAATGAAGCTCGGCTAACCCCGTAAATTCCAGAACCCAAGAAAGCGCACGACAGGTAGCTCCTGAGAATTTGCGCCTTCGAGTATCTATATTGGATAATTCTCGCCAAAAGCATTTCATATACTTTTCTGCGTAACGATTTCTCATAAAACTCCGTCGCCGTTCGAACAAATTGCATGTCTACTGTACTAGCTCCGCCATAAAACCTTAAATTAATAATTCCGGAGACAACACGGAGTATTGATAGCCAGTCAATACCGTTATGACGAAAGAACCGCCTGTCCTCAGAGATAAGAACCATTACCTCCACCAGGTCCAAATCGGACGAGTATTCAGCCTCAGAAATGATATAGCTATCTATCTTCAAAAGATCCCTATGGATGCGAATCAATAATCGCCTAGGGAAAGGTGCTCGAAATGGGCTAGTTCTTGTAGCCATTATCGTCTGGAGCCTCGAACTCCGTATAAAATACAGAAACCAGCGGCATCGATCAATGTAACCTAAATAGCTGGGTACATACGGCCCGACTTGGGTGATTCCTTATGAACCCAGCGGGAGTTACCCCGCTGGGCGATTTTTGAATGGTGCAAAGGCCGGCTCAGCCGCGATCGCGCTTGGCGAGGGTGCGCAGGCGCAGCGCGTTGAGCTTGATGAAGCCGGCGGCGTCCTTCTGGTCGTAGGCGCCCTGGTCGTCTTCGAAGGTGACCAGCGTCGACGAGTAGAGCGTCTTCGGCGACGAACGACCGGTGACGATGACGTTGCCCTTGTAGAGCTTCAGCGTCACTTCGCCCTCGACGCTCTCCTGGCTCTTGTCGATCAGCGCCTGAAGCATGTAGCGCTCCGGGGCAAACCAGAAGCCGTAGTAGATGAGCTCGGCATAGCGCGGCATCAGCTCGTCCTTGAGATGGGCGGCGCCGCGGTCGAGCGTGATGCTCTCGATCGCCCGATGGGCGGTGAGCAAGATGGTACCACCGGGGGTCTCGTAGACGCCGCGCGACTTCATGCCGACGAAGCGGTTCTCGACGAGGTCGAGGCGGCCGATGCCGTTGTCATGGCCGTAGGCGTTGAGCGCCGCCAACAGTTCGGCCGGGCTCATGCGCTTGCCGTTGATGGAGACGGCGTCGCCCTTCTCGAAACCGACGGTGATGAGGGTCGCCTTGTCGGGCGCCTCTTCCGGCGAGATGGTACGCATGTGGACATATTCCGGCGCCGGCTGCGACGGATCTTCAAGCACCTTGCCCTCGGAAGATGAGTGCAGGAGGTTGGCATCGACCGAGAAAGGCGCATCGCCCTTCTTGTCCTTGGCGATCGGAATCTGGTGCTTTTCGGCAAAGTCGAGCAGATCGGTGCGGCTCTTGAAGGACCAGTCGCGCCAGGGGGCGATGATCTTGATGTCCGGGTTGAGCGCGTAGGCGGAGAGCTCGAAGCGGACCTGGTCGTTGCCCTTGCCGGTGGCACCGTGGGCAATGGCGTCGGCGCCGGTCTTCTTGGCGATGTCGATCAGGTGCTTGGAGATCAGCGGCCGAGCGATCGAGGTGCCGAGCAGGTAGACGCCCTCGTAGACGGCATTGGCGCGGAACATCGGGAAGACGAAGTCGCGGACGAATTCTTCGCGCACGTCCTCGATGAAGATCTCCTTGATGCCCATCATCTCGGCCTTCTTGCGGGCCGGCTCGAGATCGCCATCGCCCTGACCGAGGTCGGCGGTGAAGGTCACCACCTCGGCGTCGAGCTCGGTCTGCAGCCACTTGAGGATGATCGACGTGTCGAGGCCGCCGGAATAGGCCAGCACGACTTTCTTGACTTCGCCCTTTTTCATGGAAACTCCGTGGGGATGAGTGCCGCGGCGGTCGGCGGGAGGCTCGCCGGCGGCTCGAAAAGATCGCCGGCAATTTAACCGACTATGCCGGCCGTGCAAGGCTGGAGATTCGCCATTTGCCGACCATGATCGCAGCTGATAAACCCGGCCATCCCCGCCAGCCGAGCCAAGCATGACCGATCTCCACCCGATTTCAGACCGAGCCTGGATGAGGCTGACCCTTCTGGTCATCGCCGCCTTCCTTCTCCTTCGCCTCGCCGCCCTCCTGTTGAGCGGCTTCGAACTGACCTATGACGAGGCGCAGTATTGGGCCTGGTCGCGCCATCTCGCCTTCGGCTATTTCACCAAGCCAGGGCTGATCGCCTGGCTGATCCGAGGCACCACGGAAATCTGCGGCGACGGCGTTGCTTGCGTGCGGGCGCCCGCGCCCATTCTGCATGCGGCAGCCGCCTGGTTCGTTTTCCTCGCCGCCCGTCGTCTCTACGATGCCCGCATCGCCTTCTGGAGCGCGCTCGCCTACGCGGCGATGCCGGCCGTCAGCCTGTCCTCGCTGATCCTCAACACCGATGGGCCGCTCCTGTTCTTCTGGTGCGTCGGCCTGCATGCGACAGTGCTGTTCCTCGAAAAGCCATCCCTCTCCCGCGCAGCCTATCTTGCCGCAACCGTCGCCATCGGTCTCAACGCCAAATACGCGATGATCTATCTGCCGGCTTCGCTTCTCGCTTATGTCCTGGCGACGGCCGACAAGCGGCCGCTGCTGCGTAGCGGTTCCACCTGGGTGGCGCTTCTCGGCGGTCTCGCCGGCTTCCTGCCCAACCTGATCTGGAACGCCCAGAACGGCTTCGTCACCTTCCACCACACCGGCGACAATGCCGGCTGGGAGAAGATCGGCTTCAAGGTCGGCAAGATCGTCGAATATCTCGTCGGGCAGTCCGTCATTCCCGGGCCGATCCTGTTCATTGTCGTCGTCCTCGCCGCGATCCTCGGTTGGCGGTCGACGAAGCCAACGGCCGACCGGCTGCTGATGTGGCTGAGCCTGCCCATCCTGATCGTCATCGGCGTCAATGCCGCCTTCGCCAAGCTGCATGGCAACTGGGCGGCGACGGCCTTTCCGGCGCTGATCATCTTTGCCTCCGCCTTGCTCTGCAAAGGACGCTGGTACGGCTTCCTGAAGCTGTCGGCGGCGATCAACATCGTGGCGGCCGTCGCCCTAGCGGTTGGCGCAAGCCTCGTCGGCCATGTGCCCCTGCCGGAAAGACCGAGACAGCTCCATCGCCTGCTGCATTGGTCCGACTACGGCGACAAACTCGCCGCGGCCGCGAGGGCGGCCGGTGTTCATACCGTCGTCACCGTCGGGCGTCCGATGACGTCGGAAACCCTCTACGAACTGCGCGACAGCGGTCTTGACGTGCGCCCCTATCTCACGCCCGGCGCGGCGCCAGCCGATCAGTTCGAAATGACCATCCCCTACCAGCCCGCCGCCCATGGCCCGGCACTGCTGGTTACCGAGGTCGATCCGGCAACGCTCGGCATCGCGCCGGAGCGGATCGAGCAGCTCGGTGCCCTCGACACCCGAATCTACAAGGCAGAAGGCGGCCGCATGCCGATCTACCGAATCGACCGTTGACAGCGGGCGCCGGGATTCCCATTTCGACCCCATGCGCAAAACACACCACCCCGACCCTGAGATCATCGGTCCCGCCGAAGACCACGAGGCCCGTGTCCGTTCCCGTTTCTGGAGGACGGTCAAGAAAGCGGTTGCCGCCATTCCATTCATCGAAGAGGTGGTAGCCGCCTACTATTGCGCCCTCGACCCGGAAACGCCGGCTTCGGTGCGGGCGACCTTGCTGGCCGCCCTCACTTATTTCGTCGTACCGCTCGACATCGTACCGGATTTCATTCTGGGATTCGGCTTCTCCGATGATATCACCGTGCTTGTCACCGCCATCGGCATGGTCAGGCGCCATATCGGCGAGCGGCATCGGGTAGCCGCTCGCATCGCGCTCGACCGTCTCGCTACCGAAAAGACCGGATAACTGGCGGGCGGATAACAGCATTGACCGGCTGGCCGCATTGTCGCCCGATTTCGGGCCAAGCCTCGCGCCGCAGCAACGTGAGGCGCCTATGGCTACCTTAGTCAGACAGATCGAAACGCCGGAGCAACACTTTGGTAACCATGACGCATTAACGTTTCCCTTAGGCTTCATGCGGACCGCTTCGGTGGGCGCATCCGTGTCCACGACAAGACCCAAGGTGATTAGATGACGAACGCACGCACCCTCGGCTTGGCCGTCGCACTGCTGCTCGGCGTGACAACCATAGCCGACGCTCAGCAGACCAAGGCGCCCACGCCGCAGCAACAGCAGCAGACCAAGGCCCCCACACCGCTCCAGACGTTCGAGAGCTGGGCCACCTACACCTACAACAATGCCGGCGCCAAGGTCTGCTACACGGCGACGCAGCCGACCGATAAGCAGCCGGCTGGCGTCAACCGCGACCCGGTGTTCATGTTCATCACCAATCGCCCGAAGGAAGGCGTCAAGCACGAGGTTTCGGTGATCGCCGGCTATCCTTACAAGGAAGGCTCCAAGACCACCGTCAAGATCGGCGACGCCACCTTCAGCATGTACACCAAGGACCAGGGCGCCTGGGTTGACAACGCCGCCGAGGAAACCCGCTTCATCAATGCCATGAAGGGTGGATCAAACATGGTGATCACCGGCACGTCGCGTCGCGGCACCGTGACCACCGATACCTATTCGCTCAAGGGCATCAGCGCCGCCCTGAAGCGTATCGACGGCGAGTGCCAGTGAAACATGATCGGCCGGAAGCCGCCTATGGCAGCTTCCGGCGCCCTGCGGAGCGGCAAAGCCAACGGCCGCAGGCCTGCCGGCGACTGAGGGCGGGATAATATAAGACCTGCGTCGGCAGAGCGGCAGCTTTGCCCCGCCGGCTTGGGTTTCTCCCGATTTTCTGATATAGCTTCGCATAACCGGGAACGGTCGGGACGGTGACGTCCGCGGCCGTTCTTGCATTTCGGGCGGACTTTTTTCGCCCCTTTCAACCTCATCAGGACTCACCGAACGCCCATGTCGACCCTCATCGACCACAGCCCTGTTGCCGTCTCTCCCGCCGCCGCGCCGGAAAAGCCGTCGCTCGTCGGCATGACACGGATCGAGATGGCCAAGGCGCTTCTTGCCATCGGCGTCGAGGAGCGGCAGCTCCGGATGCGCGTCGCCCAGCTTTGGCACTGGATCTACGTGCGTGGTGTGCGCGAGTTCTCGGCGATGACCAACGTCGCCAAAGAATTGCGCGCCCGCCTTGACGCCGCCTATGTGGTCGGTCGCCCGGAGATCGTCGCCGAACAGGTGTCGGCCGACGGTACGCGCAAATGGCTGATGCGCTTCCCCCGCGCGGCGCCGGCAAGCCGGTGGAGATCGAAACCGTCTATATCCCCGAGGAAGGACGCGGCACGCTCTGCGTTTCCTCGCAGGTCGGCTGCACGCTCAACTGCTCCTTCTGCCACACCGGCACGCAGATGCTGGTCCGCAACCTCACCGCCGAGGAGATCGTGGCGCAGGTGCTGGTGGCTCGCGACCGGCTCGGCGACTATCCGGACGTGGCACCCAACGCCGACGCGGCCATTCCGAGCGAAGGGCGCCTTGTTTCCAACGTCGTCATGATGGGCATGGGCGAGCCGCTCTATAATTTCGACGCGGTCAAGCAGGCGCTCGCGATCATCATGGACGGCGACGGACTGTCGCTATCGAAGCGTCGCGTTACGCTATCCACCTCCGGCGTGGTGCCGAATATCGCCCGCACTGGCGACGAGATCGGCTGCATGCTGGCGATTTCCCTGCATGCCGTGCGCGACGACCTGCGCAACGTCCTGGTGCCGATCAACAAGAAATATCCGCTCAAAGAGCTGATGGACGCCTGCCGCGCCTACCCGGGGCTGTCGAACGCCCGTCGCATCACCTTCGAATATGTGATGCTGAAGGGGGTCAACGACAGCCTGGAGGACGCCCGCGATCTCGTGAAGCTTCTGAAGGGCATTCCGGCCAAGATCAACCTGATCCCCTTCAACCCCTGGCCGGGCACCACCTACGAATGCTCCGATTGGGAGACGATCGAGGCCTTCGCCCAATTCGTCAACGACGCTGGCTACGCTTCGCCGATCCGCACGCCGCGCGGCCGCGACATCGCCGCCGCCTGCGGCCAGCTGAAGAGCGAGAGCGAGCGCCTCAGGAAAACCGAACGGCTCCGGCTTGAGGCGGGCCTCACCGAGGCCGATCTTGCCATGCGCGCCATGGTGGCCGGCCACGGAGAGGACTGATGCGAGCGATCGGCCGCATCTTCGCCGCGCTGATCGGCTTCATCCTGGCGGTGATTGCCGCCGCCTTGTTCATGCTGGTCGCCTCGGTCGGCTTTGAACCTGCCGACCCAGCCGACAGCTTGTGGTTCTGGGGCAATTTCGGCGTTGGCGCTGCCATGGCTGCCAGTTATCTCGGCGCCATGGCCCTTACCCCCTGGGCCGTGGTCATCGTGGTCACCGAAGCGTTCCGCTTGCGCTCGGTTCTTGTCTATCTGGTTGCCGGCGGTGCCCTCGGCATCCTGCCAGCTCTCGGGATCGCGCCGCTGATGCGTCCGCTCGATAACGATCCACGCAATATCGCCATCCTGATCGCCGCCGGCTTCGTTGGCGGCTTCGTCTACTGGCTGACAGCTGGCCGAATGGCCGGCATTGACGGCGTTTTCCTGACCGGAAGCCGCCACCCTAAAGACGGGCAGTGACGAGTTTCACCGCGAAGGCCCCCATGACACCGGCAAAAAGATAGTCGATGCCCCGCATCACCTTTGGCCGCGCCTTGAAGAAAGCGGCAACGCCACTCGCCCCAAGAATGAGCGGCAACATCGACAGCGTCGACACCGACAAGAACCACAAGCCAAGGAACAGCAGTTTGCCTCGGGCAGCCGGATCGCCCGGTTCGACGAACTGCGGCAGGAAGGTCAGGAAGAACAGCGCCACCTTGGGGTTCAGCACATTGACGGCCAAGCCCTTGAGATAGAGCCGGATCGCCGGCTCGGGCGGCAAGACACCGCCTTCCGGCGCGAAGCGGTTCCCATGACGGAGGGTGCCAATGGCGACGGTGAGAAGATAAAGCGCGCCGACCACCTTGAGCACATCGAAAGCAACCGGCGAAGCGGCGAGCAATGCGGCAAGGCCGAAAGTCACCAAGAGCGTGTGCACGAGAATGCCGCTGCTGGTACCAAGGAAGGCGGCGAATCCCGCCCGTCGGCCACGAGTAATCGCCGTGCCGACAAACATCGCCATATCCGGCCCGGGTGTATAGTTGAGCGCCAGCACGGCCAGCGTATAGGCGGCAAGCACGCCATCGGTCGGCAGGAAATTCATTTCGCCACACTCCAACGCACAACACTATGATCGCGGCGGTCTTGACCGCAAGGCGCAGGACGGCGAAAACCGCGCCATGCGCTCGATCCTGTTCATTTGCCTTGGAAACATCTGCCGCTCGCCCACCGCCGAGGGATTGATGCTCAACCATCTCGTGGCCGCCGGCCTCTCCCACGCAACGCGCGTCGACAGCGCCGGCATCGGTGGCTGGCACGCCGGCGATCCGCCCGATCCCCGTGCCATCGCCGCCGCCCGGAAGAAGGGCGTCGATTTGACGCCTCTCCGCGCCCGCCAAGTGCGAAAGACAGACTTCTCCGATTTCGAGCTGATCGTCGGCATGGATCGTCAGAACGTCGCCGACCTCCGCCGGCTAGCGCCCGCGGGTTCGACGGCGCGCATCGGCCTCTGTCTGGAAGAGGCACTCGGTCTCCCAAGCGAGGTGCCCGACCCCTATTACGAGGATGAGCAAGCCTTCGATGCCGTGTTCGACCTCTGCGACCGCGCCGTCCGCGCCTTCGTGGAACAGGTTCGCGCAGGCAACTGATACCAAGATGCATTGAAAATGCCTCTTGGTATTCTGCTTGCCGATTTCTCATGCCACTGATGCAAATGAGAAATCGGCAATGACGTCAATGAGCGGATGCGTCAGCATCTTCGCGAATTGGTATGATCAGGCGGCCAGCGGATAGGCCTCCTCGACCAGATAGGGACCGCCGCCCACCGAAGCGCGCGACGAATAGAGCACGAAGCGATCGACCGGGAAGCGCGGGCCGATGAAGTCGCCGTGCTCGGATAGCCAGCGGGCAACATCGGTCGACGTCGTGCCCTTGAAGCGAGCGAGCGTCACATGCGGAATATAGCGCCGCCCCTCAGCCGGCAGACCGAGCCGCTGGATGATGCGCTCATGCTCGGCTTGCAGCTCGATCAGCTGCTCGGTCGGCTCCACCTTGACGGCAAGCGAATGGGGTACGCGACCCGAGGCAAAGCAGTGCAATCCCCTGAGGCTGAGTTCGAAAGGTGGCTTGTAGACGCGGTCGAGCGCAGCGGCCACCTCGTCGGCGGTACGGTGGTCGATGTCGCCGATAAAGCGAAGCGTCACGTGATAATTGGCCGGATCGATCCAGCGGGCGCCGGGCAGGCCGCCCTTGAGTAGGGATAGATGAAAGCCGGCCGCGGCGGGGATTTCGAGGGCGGTAAACAGCCTGGCCATGGCAACCTCGTCGGCGGTGCCACCCGGTTGGCGAAGCTCCTGAAGCGGAATCGCCTGACCGGGCGGACGGTACGGAATAAACGTCGACCGAAGGCTAACCCCGATGCAAGCCCTTTTGTTCGCTTGGCCGTACCCGAAGGGCGATTATATACAAGCGAAACCCTTTCGACCGGGCCGGAGCCATGCAGTTCGACGACCCCGCCAACGACAATGAAGACCCCGACGTCATCTTCGCTCGCAAGATTGCGCGCGTGCTGGCGGTGGTCATGGCCGTCGGCCTTTTCGCCTATCTTGTGATCACCTATATCCTGCCGGTCTGACGACGACCGATGGCCAACAGATCTTCCGCTGTTGCTGTGGCACGTCGTAACGTTGCTCGGCGGTGGCCTTTCAAGGCGCATGACAGCGGCGGCCGATAATGGTAAAGCCTCTTCGCGCTCCGCCCGGCATCCGCCGCGGCGGACTTTCCATCACGTGCCGGCGGCAGCCGGCCAATTCCGGGCTACGAGCATGACGCGGGCGAAGATCTACATCGACGGCGAAGCAGGCACCACCGGCCTTCAGATCCGCGACCGCCTCGCCGCCCGCGACGATATCGACTTGCTCGCCATCGATCCGGACAAGCGCAAGGACATGGACGAACGCCGCCGGCTGCTCAACGCCGCCGATGTCGCCATCCTCTGCCTGCCCGATGACGCGGCCAAGGAGTCGGTCAGCCTGATCGACAACGACCGCACGGCGGTCATCGATGCCTCCACCGCTCACCGGGTCGCGCCGGGCTGGGCCTATGGCTTCGCCGAGATGGCCAAGGGCCAGGCCGAGGCGATCGCCGCATCGAAGCGCGTCGCCAACCCCGGCTGCTGGCCGCAAGGCTTGATTGCCGCCGTTCGTCCGCTCATCGAGGCCGGCCTCCTGCCCAACGGGGCGGCGCTCAGCTACAATGGCGTCTCCGGTTATTCGGGCGGCGGTCGCAAAATGGTCGAGGACTATGTGTCCGCCACCGATCCAGCGCCGTTCATGCCCTACGGCCTGACGTTCAAGCACAAGCATCTGCCGGAAATGGCCGTCTATACCGGCCTCACGCATGCGCCGCAGTTCCAGCCGTCGGTGGGCAATTTCGCGCAGGGCATGCTAAACTTCGTGCCGCTTCGCCTGTGGGCCGTCGCGCCCGACCTCAAGGCGCGGACGATCCACGAGTTGCTCGCCGATCGCTATGCCGGCGAGACCTTCGTCAAGGTCATGCCGTTCGAGGCGACCGAACGGCTCGCCGGCCTTGATCCCCGGACACTCAACGGCACCAACGAACTGCGCCTTCACGTCTTCGCCGATGCCTCCGGCGACGAGGCGCTGATCGTCGCCCTCTACGACAACCTCGGCAAGGGCGCCTCCGGCGCCGCCGTTCAGAACCTCAATCTAATGCTGGGGCGGCCGGCCACCACAGGCCTCCTCCCCGGCTGATTGCCTAGCATCGTACGGAAAAGTGGGAACCGGTTTTCCGTAAAAACGATGCGACACTTGGAGATGGAGCGACGATTTGCGTTCGTCAGAACGCACGTCGCTTTCGGGAAAGGACAGATCATGCAGAAATTCGACGTGCTCACCGGGGTCGCCGCGCCGCTGCCGATCCTCAACATCGACACCGACATGATCATCCCCAAGCAGTACCTCAAGACCATTAAGCGCACCGGTCTCGGCACGGGCCTGTTCTCGGAGATGCGGTACCGGGAGGATGGCTCGGAGAACCCCGACTTCGTTCTCAACAAGGCCGCCTATCGCAAGGCGGAAATCCTGGTGGCTGGCGATAACTTCGGTTGCGGCTCCTCGCGCGAGCACGCGCCCTGGGCTCTGCTCGACTACGGCATCCGCTGCGTCATCTCCACCAGCTTCGCCGACATTTTCTACAACAACTGCTTCAAGAACGGCATCCTGCCGATCGTCGTCCCGCCCGACGACCTCAAGAAGCTGATGGACGACGCCGAGCGCGGCGCCAATGCCACGCTGACCGTCGATCTCGTCAACCAGGTGATCAAGGGCCCCGATGGCGGCTCCATCTCCTTCGACATCGACCCGTTCAAGAAGCACTGCCTGCTGAATGGCCTCGACGATATCGGCCTGACGCTCGAGAAGGCGCCGGCGATCGCCGCCTTCGAGACGAAGAACGCCACCACCCATCCCTGGGCGTGATTTCCTCCGGCAAAACGCCCTCTCCGGAGGGCGTTTTCATATGAGGTTCCGTTCCATGCGCCAGCTCGTTTCCACCGGTTCACCCTTCGAGCAAGTCGCCGGCTACTCGCGCGCCGTCGCCGACGGCCCCTGGTGTTTCGTGTCGGGCACCACCGGCTACGATTACGCGACCATGACCATGCCGGACGACATATCGGTCCAGGCGGAAAACGCCATGGCGACCATCGCCAAGGCGCTCGGCGAGGCCGACTTCTCACTGTCCGACGTGGTGCGTGTCCGCTATATCGTCACGGATGCCGCTTACGCCGAACCGGTGTTTTCCGTGGTCGGCCGCTGGCTCTCGGACATTCGGCCAGCTGCCACGATGATCATCGCCGGCCTGATACGTCCAGAAATGAAGATCGAGATCGAAGCGACCGCTTTCCGGAATCCAGCCTGATTCCATGAGATAAACGGGCGGCGGCCAGCGTTGACCGATTGGTTCGGTCAAGCACTCGTGAGTGGATCATCACACGCCATCGTCGTATTCGTTGCTCTCGTAAAGAACAACGGCAAGAGGTTGGCCTTGGATACGACAATGCGACGCGGGACCTTAGGCGGATTTGCTCGCAGCATGGCATCCTGCTGCGTCGCCTTGGCAGTTGGAAGCGGCAGCGCCTCGGCGGCCGATGTGGTCGAACTGTTCACCAGCCAGGGCTGCTCCGCCTGCCCGCCGGCCGACAAAGTTCTCGCCCACCTCGCCAAGGATCCCGACACCGTCGCTCTGACCTTCGCCGTCGACTACTGGGACTACCTCGGCTGGCGCGATACTTATGCCAAGCCGGAGTTTACCCGTCGCCAACGTGAATATGCCAAAGCGCGCGCCGACCATGCCGTCTTTACGCCGCAGGCCGTGCTCAATGGCCGCAGCGCGGTGATAGGCAGCCGCGAAGAAGAAATCCGCGCCTCCTTCGACGTCATGCACGACAATGGCGAGTCGCCCAGCTTGGCCGTCTCCGCCCGCATCCAGGATGACCGCGTCGTCATTACCCTGCCGGCCAAGGAACACTCGGGCGAAGCGTCGGTGTGGATCGCCGGTTACCTGCCGCCAAAGACGGTGCCCATCGGCTCTGGCGAAAATCGCGATACGTCGGTCACCTACGTCAACGTCGTCGACCGAATGCAGGCGATCGGTATGTGGTCCGGCCAAGCGATGACGCTGGAACTGCCGCTCGCCGACGTGGCGCCGGAAGGCACAGCCGGTCTTGCCGTCATCGTCCAAGCCAAGAAGGACGGTCTGCCCGGCCCGATCCTCGGCGCTACCCATCTGGCGCTCCAAAGCGGCAGTGGCAGCTAGATGGTGAGCCCCAGGCGGTGATGGTGGAGTCTTTTCCAGCTGATGGAGAGGCACACCGGGCCGAGCTCACTCTGACAGAGCCACGCCGACAGTCCGTAGAAACGCGGTGCGGCATGGCCAAGAGAGCCTGAAATTGTTGTCCCGCGCCTAGGTCGCGCACTTCCTCGATCACTGCCCTCTCGCTGAGGTTTTAGCCGTCCACGCGATCAACGCGGCCGGAGTAGCAACCGCGCTTTGCGTTGTGCACGTGGATGTAGCTCACGGCCGGATTGAAGAAGAAGCGCTCGATGATGGTTTCGACGCGGTTTCCGTCGATCACATCCGCGTCCACCATCATGTCGTTTTGATCGAATGCCCGAAGCGATAACAGACGCCCTCTCATGACCTCAGGCACCTGATCGACGGCGTCGTAGGTCTTCTCGGCGCCTTCACGAACGAAGATTGCGTGCGAAGCGCGATAGGGGTTGTCCGCCGGCTGGCTGAAATGGTTGACGAGCAGGACCGTCTCTCCGATTTCCCCCTCGCGCATTTCTATCCGGTCCGGGTAACCGGGCTTCTCATCAACGATGTAGCGCAGCGCACCTCGGGCTGCGAGTTCTTCGCCGGACAGACCATAGAGCGGCTGGTAGGGGCTGGGTGAAAGACCGGTTATGCGGAACGACATGATCGAGCTCCCGTTTGTACATGCGGAGCAGACTCATGCCTTCCGAGTTCGCGAACCACCCGTTTCTCGCGAGGCGCCATAAATTTAACGCCAGCCTGCCCCTTCCTGCGCCCATAAGCCCCGGCATCCGCTGCGCTTCGGTTCTCCAAAGCCGTCCTGGCAGACTTCCGGAGCCGGGTTTCAGAACGCCCGGAACGTCAGCGTCGTCAGCGTTCGCACGATGCCTGGGATCGACGAAATCTTCTCGTTGATGAACTTTCCGATGTCGTCATGGGCCGACGAGTCGACATAGACCTTCATCAGCAAATCATATTCACCCGAGGTCGAATAGAGTTCGGAAGCGACCTCAAGGGCGTAGATGGCATCCGCTACCGCGTAGGTCTGGCCGGGCGCGCACTGCAACTGGATGAAAACGGGCTTCATGACCTTCCTCCTCGCGACGGTTGCCTAACGGCACCGAGCTTGATGGCAGACTTCAAACACAACGAGCAGCCGGACGGCAAGCCCTAGTTGGATGGGCTGAAGGAGCCGTTTTCCCCAGGTGGCGTTGGTCCCTGTGGGTGAAGAATGGTTAAGCTAGTCCTAATTCCGCCATCCGTGTATGATTTTAGGCTAGAGTTTCGAGATCGGACCTAATCGACAAGGTGATCTATGGCTGGCGGCGAGGCAGGCGATAACAAGGTCGGCGATGGCAAAGTCCGGCGTCTTTCGGACGCCGTGCGCCGGATGCGCATTGCCGAGAGCGAGCGGGCCGACGCCTATGCCGACCTGCACGAAGGCGACCGGGCGCGGTTGGCACTTTTGGCGGAAGAGCTTCAAGGCGTATTCGCCGAACTGCCCACCGATGATGCCTATTTCATTTGCGAGGTGGCGGGCTCGACACCGCCGCGCCTCTGGATCGACCCCACCACGCATGTGGTGATGGCGCGCGACCGTCGCTCTTATCGTCTCCTGAAAGACACCCGCCTCGGCCGCCTCACGCTGCATGAGAGCGCCGACCTTGATTCGACTGCCGACGCGGTAACCGACTATATCGCCGAGCGGGTCGTCGAGCGCGAGCGTTCGCTCGAAAGCGACGCGCTGGTGGAGAAGTTGCGCACCGCCGCCCTGGACCGTCGCGAGACGACCGGCAATCCGGCGACGGACGGCCGGGCAACCGATCGTGGCTCGGCATTCATCTGGGCGCTGATCATTTTCCTGGCCGGTTTCGCCGTCGGCGCGCTCGGGCTTGTCGCCTACGCTTGGTTCATGGTCCCAGGCTGACGATCGCCGCAGACGATCTCCTCGGCGCGCGTCTCCTCAAAAAGGCCGCCCGTCGTCACCTGCATCAGGCGATGGTGGATCGAAAATCCCGCGCCGATCTTCTCGATATCGAACAGATTGAAACCGGCGGCCGGATGGTGGCCGTCCGGCCGCTGTGTCGCGGCGGGCGCGCCGATCACCGGCACAGGACCCTTCGGGCCGGTAAGCGATAGCCGGGTTGGCTGATGAGTGTGACCGTGCAGGATGAGTTCGGCGCCATAACGCGCGATCACCTTGCGGAAGCGCGCGGCACCGGAAAGCCGCTTGTGCCAGGCGGTCGCGCCTTTGACCGGCGGATGATGGATCAAAACCACCCGGCAAAGCCCGGTCCGGCCGAGCTTGTCGAGCACCGCCGCCAACCGCTCCTCTTGTTCCTCGGAAAAGCTACCCGTCGCCATGAAAGGCCCGGTCGCCACCGCCGACGACGCGCCAACAATGGCAACATCACCCCGCCGCCGCACATAGGGCCAGCCCCCCGCCTCACCGGCATCGGCCGTCATGTAGGCGGCCCAGGCTTTTCGCGCCCGGCGAGCGGCACCGGGTACGTAGGCGTCGTGGTTGCCGGGCACCGCGCTGACCACATCGCCAGATCCCATCAGGCCAAGAAAGGCGGAGGCGGTCGCGTATTCGCCAGCCAGTGCAATGTTGACGAGATCGCCCGTCACCGCCACATGGTCAGGCCGTTCGGCGGCAATCGCCGCGATCAGCGCCGCTTCGATATCGTCACCGAAGGCGCGCGAGCGGTTGCGCCGCCAATTGACGTAGCCGAGAATGCGCTTGGAGGCGAGATCGCGGATGCGCGCCGCCGGCAGCGGACCGAGATGCAGGTCGGAAATATGGATCAGGCGGAACATGGTTCTTGGGTAGCCGATGCCCGCCCGCCGGTAAAGGCAAATGCCGTCAAAGCAAGGGGCGGATCACCACTTGGCGATCCGCCCCGAATGGTATGCTCACGAAGTTGGTTCACGCCTCGAACCGTTGCGCGTCCGAACCGGACTAACGCCCCCAGAAGGTCAGCACAGCGGCGACGACATGGGGATTATTCGCGTCGACAGCCGACACCCAACTATAACGTAGGGCACGGTGAAAGCGACGGCGGAAGAGGGAAAACATGATAGCCTTCTTCTGAGGTTGTTGAGAGAAACCACAAGCAGCTTCTCTTTCACATGAAAGCTATAACAAATGTGCAATGTTTTTGCCATGAGGCTAAACACTGAGCTTTCCTTTGAGGAAAAAGTGGTTAACCCAAAGTATGCCCTAGACGAAAGGCTAAAGCGCCCTCCCGAAAATTTTCAACCTTTCAGACCAGTCGGGCGCGGAAGAAAAAGCCACGGGCACCAAGTCACTTCAGGCTGGCCGATCCTCGCCGCAACGGTTAACCTTCGCAGGGCTGTCAACGTTCCGACCGACCGCGCAATGAGGTTTTCATGAGCCGCGCCAGCCTTATCGATGCACTGCAACCCCTTGCCGGACAAGTCCGATCCCTGGCAACCCGCCTATGGGGGGGAACGACACTGGGCGTCCGCGCCATGGCCATCGACGAGGAGCGGGTGCTTCTGGTCCGCCACACCTACGTTTCCGGCTGGCATATGCCCGGTGGCGGCGTCCACGCCGGCGAAACGGCCGAGGCTGCCGCGCGCCGGGAACTATTCGAGGAGACCGGGTATGAAGCCACAGGGCCGGCTCGCTTCCTGGGGCTCTACTTCAACCCGGCAATGGCCGGTCGCGACCACGTTGCCGTTTACCACATGTCGGCCTGCGTGATGCGTCATGCCTTTCGTGCGAACCGCGAGATCGCCGAGATCGGTTTCTTTCCGACGGACCGGCTACCCGAGGGAACGACCCCGGCCACCCGCCAGCGGCTTACCGAGTTTTTTGAAGGACTTCCGCCAGCCGATCACTGGTAGCAAAACGCCCGGCCGGAGCCTGTCCGGTCGGGCGCTCAATAATGCTAGGGGATGTCGAGGATCAGGCGGCGACCACCGCCGCCGTTTCGATCCCCACCGCTGCCGACTGGATGATGGCGGCGAAGCGAACGGCGGTCTGCACCGCCGAGGCCGACAGGCCACCCTCGCGCACCACCTTCTCGTGGCTATCCATGCACATGCCGCAGCCGTTGATCGCCGAAACGGCGAGGCACCACAGCTCGAAGTCGACCTTGTCGACGCCCGGCTTACCGATCAACTGCATGCGCAACCGCGCCGGCATGGTCCGGTATTCCGGGTTCGAGGTCAGGTGCAGGAAGCGGTAATAGACATTGTTCATGCCCATGAGCACGCCGGCACCGCGGGCCGCATCAATCGCCTCGGCAGAGAGATGGCTCGCCGCCTCCCCTTCCAAAGCAGCCGCAACCTCGGCGTTACGCGTCGCATGGCCACAGGCAACGAACACCCCGTACTTCTGCTGCGGCGTCAGGCTGTCATCTTCGGCCATGGCCGAGAGATTCAGCTTCACGTCGCGAGCATAAGTGCCGAGCTTGTCCTGCAGGCTGGCGATCGACATCAGGCAGCCTTCAGCGTGTCACCGCCGACCTCACGGTTGCACGGGCAGAGTTCGTCGGTCTGCAGCGCGTCGAGGACGCGCAGCGTGTCCTTCGGATTGCGGCCGACGTTGAGGTTGGTGCCGTAGATGTGCTGGATCGTGTTGTCGGGATCGACGATCACCGTCACGCGGAAGGCGACGCCAGCCGGCGAACGTACGCCGAGGCCATCGACCAGCGAACCAGTGGTGTCGGCAAACGACCAGATCGGCAGCTTGTCGAGGTCCTTGTGATCACGGCGCCAGGCCAGCTTGACGAACTCGTTGTCGGTGGAACCGCCGAGCACGACCGCGTCGCGATCCTCGAAGTCCTTGGCGAGACGAGCGAATTCGGCAATCTCGGTCGGGCAGACGAAGGTGAAGTCCTTCGGATAGAAGAAGATCACCTTCCACTTGCCCGGGAAGGACGCTTCGGTGAGTTCCTCGAATGCGGAGACGCCGCCCTCAACATGATTATTGAAGCCGGGCTTGACGCCGGTGACGGTGAAGGAGGGGAGCTTGTCGCCAATACCGAGCATGATGAATATCCTCGTTACGAGTGGATTTGAATGGGACGGCGGCAATATCGGCAGATCCGAAGTGAAATGCAAGCCTTTCTTAGAGGCATTTTAAACTGGAGCTTTTCCCGTTTGAAAACTAAGGGTTTTCACAGAAATTTGATGGCTAATCCGCGCCTGGGGCTTCAAGCTCTTTGTGCTCTTGGTTCTTCGGCTTTTCAGGCCACGCCGGCGCCCTGTCGCAAGTCCGACAAAGCCTGTCATTTCCCTATGTCGCTTTCGTGGCATAAATTTGCAACGAGCTGATAAATAACGAATTTTATTCTGGCACGCCGCTTGCCGAGTACGAGACGACCTCGTTTCGCCCGGAGAGTGCCATGTCCTCGCAGATCGTTTCCCTCGACGCCCTGATGGCCTCGCCGAGTCCACGGCGCGGCGGCTGCGCATCGTCCTCCTGTGGAACGTCGGCTCGGCCCGCCGACATCGATCCCGCCATTTGGGAGAAAATCAAGGATCACCCGTGCTACTCGGAGGAGGCGCACCACTATTTTGCCCGCATGCATGTCGCCGTGGCCCCGGCCTGCAACATCCAGTGCAATTACTGCAATCGCAAATACGATTGCTCCAACGAGAGTCGGCCCGGCGTCGTCTCCGAACGGCTGACGCCGGAGGAAGCGGTCAGGAAAGTGGTCGCCGTGGCTGCCGCTGTACCTGAGCTTTCCGTACTCGGCATCGCCGGCCCGGGCGATGCGCTGCACGACTGGAAAAACACCCGCGCGACCTTGGAGGCGGTGCGCCAGATCATTCCCGACATCAAGTTCTGCCTGTCCACCAACGGCCTCGCCCTGCCCGACCATGTCGATGAGATCGCCGGCATGGCCATCGATCACGTGACGATCACCATCAACGCCGTCGATCCGGAGATTGGCGCCAAGATCTACCCGTGGATTTTCTTCGACCATAAACGCCGCACCGGCCTCGAAGCGGCGACCATCCTTCTCGAGCGGCAGATGCGTGGCCTCGAGATGCTGACGGCGCGCGGCATTCTCGTGAAGATCAACTCGGTGATGATCCCCGGCATCAACGACGACCATCTCCCCGAGGTCAATCGCGCGGTGCGCGAGCGTGGCGCCTTCCTGCACAACGTCATGCCGCTGATCTCCGACCCGGCGCACGGCACACACTTCGGCCTTACCGGTCAGCGAGGCCCGACGCCCGCCGAACTCAAGACGCTGCAAGACCACCTCGAAGGAGGTGCCAAGCTGATGCGCCATTGCCGCCAATGCCGTGCCGACGCCATCGGGCTGCTCGGCGAGGATCGCGGTCAGGACTTCAATCTCGATCGACTGCCGGAGGTCGTGACCTACGATCCCGAACCCCGGCAAGCCTATCGCGCCTTCGTCGCCGCCGAGCGTGGCGACCGGGGCGCCGCCCGTGACGACGCCCTTCGGAGCGTTGGCGCGGTGGCCGACGACGTCCGCCTCCTCGTCGCCGTCGCCACCAAGGGCGGCGCCCGCGTTAACGAGCACTTTGGCCACGCTCGCGAATTCCAAGTCTACGAAGCCGGGCCAAAGGGCATCACACTGGTCGGCCACCGCAAGGTCGACGGCTACTGCATGGGTGGCTTCGGCGAAGACGCGACACTTGGCCCGACCATAGCCGCGCTCGACGGCATCGACACCGTGCTCTGCGCCAAGATCGGCGACTGCCCACGCGACGCGCTCGCGGAGGCAGGCATCACCGTCAGCGACGCTCACGCCTACGACTACATCGAGACCGCCATCGGCAAGGTCTACGCCGAACGCTTCGGCCGCGCCGCCGCCGTCGCCTGAGCTCGGAGGTCCGTCATGGTCGCCGGTCCAGCTGTCTATCTCGACGCCAACGCCACGACGCCAGTCGACCCGCGCGTTGCCGAGGCCATGTTTGCCGCCTTGACCGGCATTCATGGCAATCCTTCCTCCGGTCACACGGCAGGACGCGAGGCACGACGCGCCGTCGAAAGCGCCCGGCGAGAGGTGGCGGCACTGGCCGGCGCCGAACGGCCGGACGAAATCGTCTTCACCTCCGGCGGCAGCGAGAGCAACGTCACGGCCATCCGGGCGGCACTCGCCGCCCGCCCCGGCCGGCGCGAGGTCGTGACCTCCTCCGTCGAGCATGCATCCGTCGAAGCGGCGCTTGAGCACCTCGCGACGACGGACGGAATCGTCATTCGCCGGCTTCCCGTCGACGGGCACGGACGGCTCGATCTCGGCGCCTATCGAGCTGTCCTTGGCCCGGAAACGGCGTTGGTGACGCTGATGAGCGCCAACAACGAGACCGGTACGCTGTTTCCCATTGCCGACCTCGTGCCGCTCGCTCATGCCGCCGGCGCGCTCTTCCACACCGACGCCGTGCAGGCGGCCGGCCGGCTCGATCTGTCGGTCGCCACCACCGATGTCGATCTGGCTTCGTTTTCCGCCCACAAGCTGCATGGCCCGAAGGGCGTAGGCGCCCTCTATGTCCGGCGCGGCACACCGTTCTCCAGCCTGATTGCCGGCGGCAGCCAGGAGCGAGGCCGCCGGGCTGGCACCGAGAACGTGCCTGGCATCGTCGGCTTCGGCGTTGCCGCCCGGCTCGCCCTTGCAAACAGCGAGACCGATCATCTCGCCCACCTGCGCGACCGTCTGGAAGCGGAAGTCCTCGCCACCTTGCCCGGCACCCTCGTCCTCGGCGATCGCAATGCCCGCCTTGCCAACACCGCCTGCCTCGCCTTCCCCGGCTCGTATGCCGAGATGATGCTCCATCGCCTCGATCAGGCTGGCATCGCCGCATCGGCAGGTTCGGCATGCGCCACCGGCGGCACCCTACCGAGCCGCGTTCTCCTCGCCATGGGGCTCAGGCATCTCGCCGGGTCCACAATTCGCTTCTCGCTCTCCCGCTTCAACACCGACGCCGACATCGACCGCCTGCTCGGCGTGCTGCCGGCTATCGCGCGGGAGGCCCGCCTCGCCATCTCGGAGTCCGCGGCATGACCGACGCTCGCCTCAACGACACCACGCTGCGCGATGGCGAACAGGCACCCGGCGTCGCCTTCACACGCACCGAAAAACTCGCCATTGCCGAAGCGTTGGCCGCCGCCGGCGTTGCCGAGATCGAGGCCGGCACACCGGCCATGGGCGAGGAAGAGATCGACACCATTGCCGCCATCGTCGGCTTGGCCCTGCCGGCGCGCATCGCCGTCTGGTGCCGCATGCGTGGCGAAGACGTTGCCGCCGCCGTCCGGAGCGGCGCCCCGGCCATCAATCTCTCCATCCCCGCCTCCGATCTCCAACTCGCAGCCAAGCTCGGTATCGACCGGCACGAGGCCCTTTTGCGCGTCGCTCGCTTCGTGCCGATGGCGCTCGACCTCGGTTTTTCGGTGTCGGTCGGCGCCGAGGACGCCTCGCGCGCCGACCCAGGCCATCTCGCCGCCATGGCCGAGGCGGTGGAACAGGCCGGCGGCTGGCGCCTGCGGCTCGCCGACACCGTCGGCGTGCTCGATCCGCTATCGACGGCGAAGCTGGTGGCGGAGCTGCGGCCTCACACCTCACTGGCCCTGGAGTTCCATGGCCACGACGATCTCGGTCTTGCCACCGCCAACACGCTGGCCGCCCTGCGCGCCGGCTGCGCCGAAGCCTCCGTCACCGTGCTCGGTCTCGGCGAGCGGGCCGGCAACGCGGCGCTGGAGGAAGTGGCCGTTGCCCTTCTCCGCCTCGACGGCCTGTCGACCGGCATCGATCTGCCATCGCTGAAACCGCTCGCGGAGGTCGTCGCCGTAGCGGCTGGCCGCGCCGTGCCGCCTGGCAAGGCCGTCGTCGGCCGCGACGTCTTCGCCCACGAAAGCGGCCTGCACGTCGCCGGCCTCCTCAAGGAAGCCGAGACCTACCAGGGCCTCGACCCCCGGCTGTTTGGGCGCCACCATTCCGTCGTGGTCGGCAAACATTCCGGCGCTCAGGCCCTCGCCCACGTTCTTGCGAGTCGCGGCGTCGCCCTGGACCCTCGCCTTGCCGCGCCGCTTGTCGAAGCGGTCCGGCGGGTTGCCACCGAGCAGAAGCGCGCGCTGACCAACGGCGAACTTGCCCGCCTTCACGCCGATCTGGCCTCTTCCAGCGGATCGGCAAAGAACGGCGGCTGACCGCTTTCCTTCCTCCGACCCCTCCCTTATAAAATCATACAAAACAGGAGGGAGGCGCATATGTCCACGCTCAAGCCGGTCCGTATCGGCGTCGTTTCCACCGCCAGGATCGCCCGTGAGAAGGTGATCCCCGGTTTCCGCACCACGCCTTGGCTGGAGGTGGCGGCCATTGCCTCGCGCAACATCGACACGGCGAAGACGGCCGCCGCCGCCCTCGGCATTCCGCTCGCCCACGGCTCCTACGAGGCGCTGTTCGCCGACCCGACCATCGAGGCGGTCTACATCCCGACGCCGAACGACAGCCACGTCGACCTGGCGCTCGCCGCCGCCCGTGCCGGCAAGCACGTGCTCAGCGAAAAGCCGGCGGCGATGAATGCCAAGGATGCCGAGCGGCTTGCCGCCCTGCCCCAAGGTATCGTCTATCTCGAAGCCTTCATGGTCCGCCATCATCCGCAGTGGCTCAAGGCGCGTGAGTTGGTCCGGGCCGGCACAATTGGCAAGGTCGCGGCCGCGCAGGCCTTCTTCTCCTACTTCCTCGACGATCCCGCCAACATCCGCAACAAGCCGGAAAACGGCGGCGGCGGCCTGTGGGACATTGGCGTCTATCCCATCGTCACCGGTCGTTTCGTGTTCGATGCCGAACCGAAGCGGGTCATTGGCCTGATCGACCTCGACCCCAAATTTGGCACCGATGTCCTGACGTCAGCGATCCTCGATTTCGGCGCGGGGCGGCACCTGACGTTCACCGTCGGCACCCAGACGGTACCGCATCAGCGCGTCAACATCGTCGGCTCCACCGGCCGCATCGAGGTTCTGATTCCCTTCAATGCTCCGGCAATGGGCGAGACCGTCATTCGTCTCGATCGCGGCAACGCGCTCGGCGACGCCGAGATCGAGGAGATCCGCCTGCCCGCCTGCGATCAGTATGGCCTTGAGGGCGAAGCCTTCGCCAAGGCGATCCGTGGGGTCGAGCCCCTGCCCTATGACCAGCACGACGCGATCAAGATGATGAAAATCCTCGATGCCATCGTCGAGTCGACGAAAAGCGGTCGCTGGACAGACCTCTGACTTCCTGAGGGCGGCGGGGAAAACCGCCGCCCATCGCTCCCCAGCAGCTCACTCTTTCCAGAGGAAGGCCGCGCCCCGGACGCCGGAGCTGTCGCCGTGTTTGGCCTTGCGGATTGGCGTCGCCACGGAGTCGGAGAATACCAGCCGGCCATCGCCCGATCCGGCCGCTTCACCGTCCCAAAGATTGGTGCGCGTCGACAGGAGCATCGGCACGTCGGTGTAGAGCTCGTCGACATTGCTCATGCCGCCGCCCAGCACGAAGACGTCGGGGTCGACGAGGTCGATGATCAAGGCCAGCGACCGGGCGAGCCGATCGACGTAGCGGCCATAGACCGTCGAGGCTACCGGATCGCCGGACCGCTTGAGGTCGATCACCTCCGACGCCTTGCGGGAAACGCCGGTCGTCGTCCGGTAGTCGAGCTCGAAGCCAGTGCCCGAGCAGAACATCTCCAGGCAGCCATGCCGGCCGCACCAGCACCTGGGGCCGGGGTACTCGCCCTCCTTCGGCCAGGGCAGCGAATAATGGCCGATCTCCCCGGCAAGCCCCTGGAAACCGGCGTGGCTCTTGCCCTTGAGCGCGATGCCGCCGCCATGGCCGGTGCCGAGGATGATGCCGACCACCACGTCGAGACCGGCGCCGGCGCCATCGACCGCCTCGGAGACGGCGAGGCAGTTGCCGTCGTTGGCGAGCCGGACCGGCCGACCGAGGGCGGCCTCAAGGTCGCGGCCGAGCGGCTTGCCGTTCAGCCAGAAGGCGTTGGAGTTGCGGATGAGGCCGGTCAGCGGGTTGGGGCTGCCGGGCAGGCCAATGCCGACACTGCCGCTCTCGCCGGTCGCCGTCTCGACATGGTCCACCAGTTCCAGGACCGCCCGGATCGAGGCGTCATAGTCCTCGCGCGGCGTCGGTATGCGATGGCGGCAAAGCTCGACGCCTAGGGCATCGAGCCCCACCACTTCCATCTTCGTGCCGCCCCAGTCGATCCCGATATACATCACAAACTCCCTTGAAACCCGCCTTGCCGTATCCGACGGCGGCAATCCAAGCAAACGACATTTGCGGCGCAACGCCACTCGCCGCAATCCCTAGTTCTCATACAGCCGTTGGTTGGCGGAATATGTAACTTTGCGGATAGATGTTCCGTAAATATCCATCCTTGCAGCGTGGCCACCGGCGAGGATCAGGCTGGAATTCCCTTCACATATACATTTTTTACATGGATAGAACCTGCAGGCTCCAAATGTCACATGCGGTTAACCTCTGCCGGCCCAGCATGCCTCGTCATCACTAGTATAGCGAGACTGATATGCGCCTCCGCAATCTGCCCCTCCGCACCAAGCTCATCGCCGGCATTGGCCTGCTGTTGGCATTGGCCCTCGGCACCCTCACCGCGCTTGCCGCAATCATGTCCATGAAGACAGAATACGCGAATGCCGAGCGCCGCGCCTCAGACCTGATGACCGGCTATTCGCTCGACATTCGCAGCAAAGTCGAGGATGCCTACACGGTTGGGACGACCATTGCCCGCGCCGTGGAAGGCTTGATTGCTGACGGCAAAGCCGACCGAGACGGCCTGGGACGGCTGGTGACCTCCGTCGTCTCCGCCCATCCGGAACTGTTGGGGACAACGCTGGCCTTCGAACCCAACGCCCTCGATAGCCAGGACGCCGATTTCAAGACCCACGCCTATTCCGACGCCACGGGCCGTTTCGTTCCCTATTTCTATCACCGGGCCGATGGCTCGATCGCCGTCGAGAAGCTGGTGATGACCAAAGAGGCCGGAACCGAGGGCTGGTACGATCTTCCTTTGCGCGAGAATCGCGATCTCATCACCGCCCCCTACATCTATCCGATCGACGGCAAGGACACGCTGATGTCGGCGTTGTCGCTGGTGCTGCACCGGGCCGGCAAACCCATCGGCATCACCACCGCCGACCTGCCGCTCACCAAGGTGTCGGCCTTCGTCTCGTCTCTGAAGCCATTCGACACCGGTTCCGTCCGGCTGATCGGCACGGATAACCTCTGGGTCGCCAATCCCGATGCATCCCTGATCGGCAAGACCGCCGAGGACGGCGTCGCCAAGGCCGCTCTTGCCATGACGGCCGGTGGCAGCGGCGTTGTCGACGTCGATGGTGTCCCGACCTACCTGACCACTGCCAAGGTGGCTTTTGCAGGGGTGAAGGAGACTTGGACGCTGGTGATGACCGTGCCGGAAGCGACCTTGGCCGCCGATGCCCGGACGACCGCCCTGGCCATGGTCGGCGCCTCGATCGTCGCTCTGCTGATTGGTCTTGGCTGCGTCGGCTATCTCGCCCACACACTGGCAAAGCCGATCGGCGGCATGGCACGCCGCATGGAGGCGCTCGCGGCCGGCGATACGTCCGTCGCCGTCGAGGGTGCAGACCGCGCCGACGAGATCGGCGCCATGGCCCGTGCCATCAATATTTTCCGCGATCACACCGTCGCCCGCCGCGAACTGGAAGGCAACCAGGCCGTGGAGGCCGCCCGCCGCGACGCGCGACAGGTGGAAATCGACAAGCTGGTCGCTGGCTTCCGCGAGGAAGCGACGGCCGTTATCGGCCGCGTTTCCACCGCCAGTCGCGACCTCGACACGATCGCGCGCGAGATGGCGACCTCGGCGGGCCGCACCACGGAGCGGGCAGGCGTCGCCCACGCCGCCGCCGGTCGCGCTTCCGGCAACGTCCAGACCGTCGCTTCCGCCGCTGAGGAACTGGCCGCGTCCATTGGCGAGATATCGGCTCAGGTTGCTCGCACCTCGGCGATCATCGGCTCGGCCACGGAAGGCGCGCGCGTCAGCCACGAAAAAGTCGGCGAACTCGCCAAGGCCGCAGCCAAGATTGGTGAAGTGGTGACGCTGATCCAGGCTGTCGCCGACCAGACCAACTTGCTGGCTCTCAACGCCACCATCGAAGCCGCCCGCGCCGGTGAGGCCGGCAAAGGTTTCGCCGTGGTGGCGAGCGAGGTGAAGAACCTCGCCGGTCAGACGGCCAAGGCCACCGAGGAGATTTCCCACCAGATCGCGGCCATCCAGCAGGCCACCGACGAGGCTGTTGGGGTCATCGCGCGCATCGCCAGCACCATGGAAAACGTCAACACCCACGCCGCGACCATGGCCGCTGCCGTGGAGGAGCAAGGCGCCGCCACCTCCGAGATCGGCTCGAGCGTTGAGGCGGCATCGCACGAGACCAGGACGGTCGCCGACAATGTCGACGACCTCACCGCGGCCGTCGGCGAGACGCGCACCGCGGCAAATCGCGTGCTGGAAGCAGCGGCCACCGTTGACACGGTAAAGGACGAGCTTGCCGGTGAGATCGAACGCTTCCTGAAGGCAGTTGCCACCGCCTGAAGGAGGCGGCGCCCCTCTCAGGCGGACGTTCCCATTCAGCTACCGTCGAGCTTTTCGGTACGACGCAGATCGGGAAAGATCACCGACCACAGGCCGGCGACGGCGAGCGTGCCGACACCGCCGAACACCACGGCGGGGACGGTGCCGATCAACGCCGCCATGCTGCCAGCGCGAAACTCGCCAAGCTCATTGGAGGCACCGACGAACACCATGTTGACGGCCGAGACACGACCGCGCAGTTCGTCGGGGGTGGCAAGCTGGATCAGCGTCTCGCGCACATAGACCGAGATCATATCGCCCGCGCCCATCAGCCCGAGGCAGAGGATCGAGAGCCACGGCGTCATCGAGACGCCGAACACTACGGTCGCCAGGCCGAACACCGCGACACCCAGGAACATTTTAACGCCGGCCATCGCCCGGATCGGGAAGCGCGCCAGGAAGGCGGCCACCAGGATGGCGCCGATCCCGGGCGCCGCGCGCATCATGCCGAGACCGGCCGGGCCGAGTACCAGGATGTCGGAGGCGTAGACCGGCATCAGCGCCACCGCGCCACCGAGCAGCACGGCGAACAGGTCGAGCGAAATGGCGCCGAGTACGATGCGGTTGGAAAAGACGTAGCGGAAACCGGCCGACACCGCTTGCCAAGCCGGTTCCTTGGCCTGCTGGGCCACGGTGATCGGCGGCAGCGCCAGCATCAGGCTGACGGCGGCGGCCAGCAACACCACCGCCGTGCCGAAGGCGGCGAGTTCGGAAATCCCGTAGAGCAGGCCACCGGCCACCGGCCCGCCGATCGCCGCCACTTGCCAGGACGACGACACCCAGCCGATAGCGTTGGCGAGGGCTGCGCGGGGCACCAGATTCGGAACCACCGACTGCATGGCCGGTCCCATGAAGGCACGGGCGACGCCCATCACCAACAGGATGAGGTAGATCGGCGTGACAGTCGGCGATGCCGTCCATGACAGCGTGAACAGCCAGATGGCCGCCGCCGCCTCGACCCCGAAACAGACAACGATGATGAGGCGTCGCGACACGCGATCAGCCACCGCGCCGGTGATCAGAACCAGGAGGAAAGCCGGCAGGAACTGCATCAGCCCGACGTAACCGAGCGCCATGGGGTCGTGGGTCAGGTCGTAAACCTTCCAGCCGACGGCGACCACCACGATCTGAATGGCGAACGTGGCGAACAGGCGGGCCAGCCAGTAAAGGAGATAGGGCCGGTGGGCGAAGGCGTTCGTCGAGGGTTGATGGCTCATGAAGTCACTCGGGCGGGCGCGGTTGGGGGCCAACGAACGGCGACTTGTGATCTAGAAAGAGGCGCGGAACAAGCCTTCCGCGGAGCCAAGCGGTTCTGTTGCCCCGCCAACCGTGGCTCATTCACACTTCTTCGCGCCGCGCCCGCCGCACGGCGAACCGGTGGCGCCCTTCGAAGAAGGCGAGCAGCACAAGAGCGAAGATGAGCGGCACCACGAAATAGATGAGGCGAAACAGGATCAGCGCGGCGGCAACATCCGGACGATGACCGATATCGAGTCCGGTGACCACCGTCGCCTCGAACACGCCGACTCCGCCGGGCGTATTGGCCGCCATGCCAGCCAGGAAAGCCAGCGAGTAGGTAACGAGATAACGAGCCGCGTCCGGAACCGCGTCGGGCGGCAGCAGGACATAAAGCGTGCCGCAGGCCGCCATGAGATCAACGGCACCAGCCAATACCATCAGGAAGGCGGGCTTTGCCCTGGGCATGCGGACCACCATGCCACTGACGCGGATTGCCCGGCGTTTCTTCGCCAGCCAGACGATGAATCCGGTCAACGCCACCAGAATGATCAGGCCGACCGACCGATCGATGTAGTGGTGGGGAAAAACGGGATATTGCGTCGTCGGCTCCAGTGTCAGGGCGAGCCCAAGCACGAACAGAATACCCGACCACATGGTCAGCCAGCTCATGACGATCAGCCGGGCGACCACCGAAAAACTGACGCCGACCATGGAATAGATGCGGTAGCGGGCACCACCGCCCGACAGGAGCGGAAAGCCGAGCGTGTTGGCGAACACATTGGCGATGAGGCCGCCGAACACCGCCCGCGTCAGGCTGATCGAGCTGGTGTAGTTGAGCGCATGGAGCGCCAGAAGATCGTAGGTGGCGAGAGCTGCTAGCCCACACAAAGTGAAAACGAAGGCCAGCACAAAGCGGTGAACCGGCAGCGCCAGAGCTGCGGTGCGGATGTCGGCGAACGATATCTTGGTCGCCATGTCCCACAGCACCCAGACCGCGCCGGCAATCAGCACCACGGCAACAACCGGGCCGGCCCACTTCAGCACGCGCGCAATACGCCCCGGCGACGCTTCCGCGCTGGTGTCATCATCGGTGGGATCGCTCAAATCCTGTCGTCTCCATCCGGGAAGGCAGCTCCCGGGGGCGCGGCCCCGGCCTCTGGTCCTTCATTTAGAACGCCGGCCCTCAAACGCAAATGCCTTTTCGGCAAGACCGTAACCATAGCCTTGCCGACTTACGATGTCGGCCTGCCTATCAGGGAAATGAGAACTTGATGCTACGTTCGTCAAAAACCTTCTTGACCAACTCACTGTAGAGCCGCCCGGTCGCCCATTGCTCGCCCGGAAGCGTCTTGATGCGCACCTTCAGGGCGACGCCCGCCGCCGAAAAAGAGACGACGCCCTGCATCTCGAGTGGCTCCAGGATGACGGCGCCGCGCGGCCCGTCCATAAGCCTGTCAAAGGCTTCCCGCATCGCCGCTTTTGCCTCATCCAGATCGGTTGGATAGGCGACGCTGACCGTCGAGGCGGCGAAGGCAAAGCCACGCATGGCGTTGGATACGCTGGTCACCGACGAAAAGGGAATGATGTGGTAGACGCCATCGGTATCGCGGATGCCGACCGACCGAATGGTCAGTCGATCGACGACGCCGGTGAGGCCGGCCACCGTCACCACATCGCCCTCGTTCATGGCATTCTCGAACTGGATGAAGGCACCGGTGATGATGTCCTGAACCAGCTTCTGCGAACCGAAGCCGACGGCCAAGCCGACGACACCGGCACCAGCGACCAGAGGCGCGATGTCGACGCCGAGCTGAGAGAGCGTCAGCATGGCGGCGATAATGATCAGCACGATCGAGAAGGCATTGCGGAACAATGACAAAAGCGTGCGTGTACGGGCATTGGTGATGCGGCCGAGCGACGGGTTGAGGCGATATTCCACCCAGCTTGACGCGGCGAGCCAAATGCTGCCGGCCGCGAGCACGATGATCGCCGCCGACAGAATGCGCCCGACCGCGTCGGTACCGCCTTCGGACTCGAACCAGGCAAGGAGATCGACAAGGCCCCAGCACTGCAGCAGCACCGCCACCACCACCAGTACCAGCACGATGCGCACGGCGCGGAAGACCATCGGCACCATCATGTTGAGCCGAGCCTCAAGCAGAGGCAGCGTCTTCTTGACGTCGGCCGGGAGGCGGACACCGCCGGAAATAGCGTTGGAGATCAGGCTGTCGACAAGGCCGCCGAGGGCAATGGTCAAGACCGTCTCGACCGTCGCCCAGGCCATGTAGTCGACGGCGTCGAACGGCCGGCTCACCCAGAGCACGAAGGCCACGGCAAGATAGACGATGACGACGACGTGCCAGGCATGGGCGAGAAGCGCCAGCGCCGTGCGCAGCACCGAACCCTTCACCGGCTCGATCAACCGGTAGAGCCCCGCCCGCACCTCGTCGCGCTTGGCCGTCACCAGCACCGTGGCGCCGACGAGGGTAATGAGCACCACTGCGAGACGGAAGCCGATGCCCACCGAAAAGCCGATCGCCTTGTTGACCAATGGGTGGGCGACCAGCACGCCATATCCGAGGAAGCCGATCAGGCGACTGAGCCAGAGGTACCAGAAACGCGCCGTCGCCGCCTTGAGATCGAACACCTTGAGGGCTGGCCGGCGATATTGCAGGACGGTGGCAAGACAGCTCTTCAGGAACTCGATCACCACGAAGGCATCGATGAAGAGGCTCTGCATCAGATCGATGCGGCCGCCGCCCGCGACGGCGATGGCATAGGCCGAAGTGACAAACCAGGCGAGGCCGATCACCGCCCAGTCGATGAAGAGCGCGAGACCGCTCCAAAGCACGCGGCGGGTTAATGGTTTATCACGGGCAACCCTCTCGACGGCGCCGAGCGGGAAACGGGCAAGAAAGCGAGCGATGGTCAACGTCGCGAAAGCGAAGACGACCAGGATCACCAGCGACACGCCTTGCTCGCGCACGCCATCCCAATTGATGTCGGCGCTGCCGTCGACAAGGCGCGTCAAGTTGCCAAGGCCACGGCCGATCTTCAACACCACGTCGACCACCTGCCGCGACAGGTCCTGCGTGACCGACCCGATCTCACGAGCAAGCGGCACCGTTGGCGTATCCGCCGCTTCCGTACTGGCCGCATCGGCGGGAGCCGCCGCCGCGTCGCCCGCCGTCGGCTGGGCCAAACGCTCCAGCTCGCCGATCAGCGCCGCCCGCGTAGCGTCATCCTTCAGGATGTCGGCCAGCGCCTTCGCCGCCTCCGGCGAGGTGACGGTCGCCGTTTCCGGCGCGGCTGGTTTGGTCGGCAAGACGAGCTTCGGCATGACAATGGCAGACGGCGTCGCCGGGGCGGCGGCCGGGGGCGCGGTCTGCGCCAGCGCTAAAGTCGGCAGAGCGAGCGTGAGGAGAAGCGCGAGGAGACGGAAAACGGACATGGTTCGCATCATTGACGACCGAAGTAACCTTCTGTCTTGCCCAAAAAACGGCAGGGCGCAAGCTAACCAAGCTACCACGGCAACGCCGCGTCAGCCCTCCAGTTCCTCGCGCAGCATCTCGAGCCGCAACCACTCCTCCTCGGCCGCTGCCAGCGCCACCTCGGTGGCGGTGAGCTTTTCGGTAGTGCCGGCAAACAGCGTGGGATCACGCGCATAGAGACCGGAATCGTCCAGCACGGCATGCAGGCGCTTGGCTTCCTCCGACAACTTGTCGATCCTACCGGGCAGCGTCTCCAGGGCGTGCTTGTCCTTGAAACTAAGCTTAGACCGGCCCTTCGCAGGGGCGGCAACGGATGAAGCCGCCTTCTTCGGCGTGGCCGCGGACTTTTCCGCCTTCCTCGCCTCGACGCCCTTCCCTCGCTGGGCCAGCATGTCGCTATAGCCGCCAGCATATTCGAGCCAACGACCATCGCCTTCGCTCATCACCACCGAAGCGACGACGCGGTCGAGAAAATCGCGGTCGTGGCTGATGGCGATGACCGTGCCGCCATAGTCGGCAAGCAGCTCTTCCAGAAGATCAAGCGTCTCGAGGTCGAGATCGTTGGTCGGCTCGTCGAGCACCAGCATGTTGGAGGGCTTGGCGAGAGCCCGAGCAAGCATCACTCGGCCGCGCTCGCCACCCGACAGCGCCGAAAGCGGCGTCCGTGCCTGTTCGGGCGCGAACAGGAAATCCCGCATATAGCCGACGACGTGACGTTTCTCCTCGCCGATCACCACCCAGTCGCCCTTGCCCTCGGTGAGCGCATCGGCGAGCGTGGTCTCGGGGTCGAGGCTGTCGCGCTTCTGCTCCAGCGTTTGCATGTCGAGGGAGATGCCAAGCTTGACGGTGCCGCTGTCCGGTTCAAGATCACCGGTCAAAAGTCTGAGCAGCGTCGTCTTGCCGGCGCCGTTGGGGCCGACGATGCCGATGCGGTCGCCGCGCGCCACCCGGATCGAGAAATCCTGCACGATCGGCCGGTCGCCAAATGACTTGGAGATCGATTTCGCCTCGATCACCAGCTTCGATGATGCCTCGGCCTCGGCCGCCACCATCTTCACAGATCCCTGCGGCCCGCGATGCTCGCGCTTGTCCTTGCGGAGATCGGCGAGCATGTCGACGCGGCGGACGTTGCGCTTGCGGCGGGCGGTGACGCCGTAGCGCATCCAGTGCTCTTCGGCTTCGATCTTGCGGTCGAGCTTGACGAGATCGCGCTCTTCCTCCTCTAGCACCTGATCGCGCCAAGCCTCAAAGTGTGAAAAACCGCGATCGAGCGTGCGCGTCACGCCGCGATCGAGCCAGACGGTGGTGCGCGACAGGTTCTCAAGGAAGCGACGGTCATGCGAGATCAGCACCAGCGCCGATTTCATGGTCTTGAGTTCGCTTTCCAGCCATTCGATGGCCGGCAGGTCGAGATGGTTGGTCGGTTCGTCGAGCAACAGGATGTCCGGCTCGGGCGCCAGCACATGGGCAAGCGCCGCCCGTCGCGTCTCGCCGCCCGACAGCGACGTCGTCGGCTCGTCGCCGGTCAGCCCAAGTTCATTGAGGAGATAGAGCGCCCGGTAATGAACGTCGCCAGGCGCCAATCCTGATTCTACATACTCCAGCGTCGTCTTGAAGGATGTGAGATCAGGCTCCTGTGGCAGGTAGCGCACCGTCTTGCCCGGTTGGAAGAAGCGCTCGCCGTCGTCGGCTTCGACGAAACCGGCGGCAATCTTGAGCAATGTCGACTTGCCTGAACCATTACGGCCGACCAGCGTTATGCGATCGCCCTCGCCGACCGTGAGGTCGGCACCGGTCAGAAGCGGCGTCGAGCCAAAAGTAAGGTGGATGTTCTTGAGGAACAGAACCGGGGGGAAAGCCATGTCCGATATCGTCTCCGTCAGCCGCGCAGCGCAAAGGCTTCGTCGGCAAGGCGCGCGACGATCTCTCTAATTGCCTTCTTGGCAGGACCGGCCGCCGCCACCTGCCGCGACACATTGGGCAACGTGCGCCTGGCCGCTGCCCGCCCGAAACGCGACCGGAGATCGGCCATGGTTGCACCCTGCGCACCGATGCCGGGAGCGAGGATCAGCGAGGTCGGCAGTCGTTCGAGTACCTTGTCGGCATCGTCGAGCGTCGCACCGACCACGGCGCCGCAAGGACCGTTGCCCGACTTGGCGAGCACGCCCCGATTGAAAGCCGTGAGATCGTCGGCCAGCGCGTTGGCCACCGTGCGATCGTCCTCCTGCCGGGCGGTCTGGAGCAGGATGCCATCCGGGTTCGATGAGCGCACGACGACGAACAGACCGGCTCCGTACTCGGCGGCACGCTTGACCACCGGCGCAAGCGATCCCGAGCCCATGTAGGCGCCAAGCGTGATGGCATCCACCGGCGTGCCCGCGTCCTCACCAATCCAGGCGCCGGCATAGGCCTCGATGGTGTGGCCGATATCCATCCGCTTAATGTCGGCGATGACCAGAGCATCGGCCGAACGGGCGTGGCCGATCACCTCGGCCGCCGACTTCAGACCCTGCCAGCCGAAGCGCTCGAAGAAAGCGATCTGCGGTTTGAAGATACCGACAAGATCACCCACCGCCTCCACCATCTCCAGGCCGAATACGCGCACGCCCTCGGCATCATAGGGCAGATCCCAGGCCTTCAGCACTTCCGGCGCCGGGTCGATGCCGACGGTGAGCGACGAGCGGCGGTCGGCAATCGCCTCGAAACGGTCGGCGAAGGGAATGGCGGACATGACGGATCTCCGGAAAATCACTTGGCAGGCGATATAGCGCATCGTGCGGAAAAGTGGGAACCGGTTTTCCGCGAAAGCGATCCGACAAGCCAATAACAGAGAGCGCATGGCGCTCTCGTCGGCATGAACGGTCGGAGAAAGCCTTTCGAGCGATCGCGCCTACTCGGGCGCTTTGCGGACATACCAGCTCTTCGGCCGCGTCAGGCCATGGAAGCCAAGCGGCGACAAGGCTGCGCCACGGCCGGTATCCTTGACGCCGGTCCAGGTCAGCGCCGGATCAAGGTAGTCACAACGGTTGACGAAGACGGTGCCGGTCTCCAGCTCGCGGCCGATCGCCTCGGCGGCATCCAGATCTTCGGTCCACAGCGAGCAGGTGAGTCCGTATTTGGAATCGTTCATCAAAGCCAGCGCCTCGGCATCGTCACGCACCTTCATGATGCCGACCGCCGGGCCAAAGGTCTCCTCGGTCATGAACGCCATCTGGTGGTTGACCGAGGTCAGCACCTGCGGTGCGATATAGGGCGTCCCCTCCCGATCGGCAGAGAACAATTTCGGATCGATGTGAGCTACGGCGCCGCCCCGCAGCGCCGCTGCGATCTGCTCCCGCACCGTGGCGGCACCGCGGGCGCGCGCCATCGGGCCCAGCGTCACTTGGGGATCGGTAGGATTGCCCAGCACGTATTTCTTGGTAAGATCGACGAGGCCGGCGACAAAGTCGTCATAGACCTTCTCATGCACATAGACGCGCTCGATGCCACAGCAGCATTGGCCGGCATTGAAGAAGGCACCGTCGGCGACGTTTTCAATGGCAAAATCAAGCTTGGCATCCGCCCTCACGTAGGCCGGGTCCTTGCCGCCGAGTTCGAGATTGATGGCGATGAAGGTACCGACGGCCGCCTGTTCCATCGCCGCGCCGCCAGCCACCGAGCCGGTGAAGGCGACCATATCCGCCTTGCGTCCGGCGATCGCCGTCGCCGTCTGGTCGTGGCTGAGCACAATATGCTGGAACACCCCCTCCGGCAGGCCGGCGGCGTCGAACGCATCCTGGAAGCGCTCGGCAACCAGAAGCGTCTGGTCGGAATGCTTCAGCACAACTGTATTGCCGGCCATCAGCGCCGGCATCACCGAATTGACGGTCGTGAGATAAGGGTAGTTCCAGGGCGCCACCACGAAGACCACGCCAAGCGGTTCTCGGCTGATAGTGCGGTGAGCGCCATGGTCGCCGAACTCGAGACCGCTATCGAGGGTACCAAGGCTTTCGGCGGCGATCTTCGCCATGTAACGGGTGCGCTGTTCGACACCGTTGAGTTCGAACGGCGTATAGCGGATCGGCCGGCCCATCTGCCACGTCAGTTCCTCAGCAATGCGCGGCCGCAGGACCAGCATGGCATCAAGCGCCTTGAGACAATAATCGATGCGCGTTTCGAGCGGCAGCTTCGCCCAGGCCTTTTGAGCATCGCGAGCAAGACGGAACACGCGGCTCATCTCCGCTTCCGTGGCAATTGGGCGCTCGGCATAGACCGAGCCGTCCACGGGGGAGACGAGCGTCATGACGTCGGACATGATGGGTGCTCCATTTGCTCTGGGGCGCGCATCTTGGGCGAGCCCCGTAAGTTTCCATCTCTGCACGCGGACGCCTGGCAATCAAGAGACAGACGGAACATACGACATGGGGCGCCCGATGAAGGCGCCCCATGTTTTTTGCGTGTTCTGGAATAAGGACTTATTCGGCCGGAGCAGGCTCCTCGGCATCCGGGCCAGCGCCGCCTGCGTGAGCGATGGCAAACTCTTCCTCAGGCGAGAGGATCAGCTTGTGACGGCCGATGAACGCAAAATAGGCGATCGCCGCGGCAAACCACACGGCCACCCAAAGCACGCCCTTGGAGAAGTTGGGGTCCTGCACCTGATAGTAGAGCGTGACCACCGCGATGAGGATGGTCAGAACCGCGCCGGGTATGCCGAGCGGGCTCTTGTAGGGGCGCTCGATATCCGGCTGATTGACCCGCAGCAGGATGAAGGAAATCGCCTGCATGATGTAGGAGAACATGGCGCCGAACACCGCCATGTTGAGCAGCACCGAGCCGATCGCCGAGCCGCCTTCTGTCGCACCGAGCGCGAACCAGATCACCATCATGACGAGAAGACCGACGATGGAGCCGCTGACCATGGCGACATGCGGCGTCTTGTACTTGGAATGCGTCAGCGAAAGCGCCGTTGGGAAGTACCCGGCGCGCGACAGAGAATAAACCTGCCGACCCTGGGCGTAGAGAATGGTGTGGAAGGAGGCAATCAGACCGGTGAGTGCCACGATGCCAAGGAGTACCACACCACTGTCGCCGTACACGGCGCGGAAGCCATCCAGCAACGGCTCGAGCGACGAGCCGAGATGAAAGGCGCCGACGCCGACAACCGACGGATTCAGCAGGACGATCATGAACGCCGAGAGGATCAGCGTCGAGATTCCCATGATGAGGCCTTTGGGCATGTCACGCTTGGGATCCACCGATTCCTCGGCGGCAAGCGGCAACTGCTCGATGGCGAGGAATAGCCACACGGCAAACGGCAGCGTGGCGAGTACGCCCGAGAAGCCGAACGGGAACCATTTGCCACCGCCCTCAGGCAGTTCGATCGCCGCGCCATCAGGTCCAACACCGATGTTGAGCGCCCAACGCGAGAAATCCATGTGCGGGATGGCGCTCACCCAGAAGAACACGAGGACGGCAAGCGATAGCACCGTCACCACCAGCGTCACCTTGAACGACAACTCAAGGCCGAACACGTTGAGCGCGAGGAAGATCGCATAGAAAACGATCCAGACGAGTGGTGAATAGGCAGCATCGAGGCCAAGAATGGAATTTACATAAGCAGTGATGAAGGTGACGATCACCGCCGGGGTAAGTACATATTCAACATTCTCGCAGAGGCCGGTGACGAAACCACCCCACGGGCCCATCGCCGTCCGGGCAAATGAATAGGCGGCGCCGGTATGCGGCAGCGCCGGGCTCATCTCGGCAATCGACAGTGAAAGGCCGAGATACATGACGGCGATAATGGCCCCGGCGGCCAGCATGCCACCCCAGCCGCCTGTGGCAAACCCAAAGTTCCAGCCGGAAAAATGGCCGGAAATCACGGCGCCGACACCCAGCGCCCATAGCGACCAGATGCCGGCATAGCGCGACAGATGCCGCTGCTCGAAATAGCTGGCGTCGGCTTTCTTGTAGCTGACGCTTCCTTCGGAGGTGGACATTGAGTTCCCCTTTTCGTGCTTTTAGGCTCCCCACGCACAGCGCTCATCACGATCGGCGCCCGTTCCCCGCCGAGGCGGTCCCTGCGAACGGTGCGGCGCGGAAGCTGCGATGCGCTTTGCAAGGATCATGCTACTTTCGGCCAATAGTCCCTGACCGCCGACTTGCGCAAGACCTGCCTGGTTGCTAGCCGATGGCATCGCGGTTCTCTACGGAAGGAACAAGCCATGGCACCGATCATCTTCGTCTTGGGCGGGGCCCGTTCCGGCAAGAGCCGATTCGCCGAACAGCGAACGCGCGCCTTCGCAGCGCAAGAGAAGATCTACATCGCCACCGCCGAATGCCGCGACGCGGAGATGGAAAGCCGGATTGCCCAACACCGGTCGAGCCGAGGCCTCGACTGGCAAACGATCGAAGCGCCATACCGCCTCGCCGAGATACTGATTGCCGAAGCTCGCGGCAATCGGGCCGTGCTCGTCGATTGTCTGACGCTTTGGCTAACCAATCACCTGCTGTCAGGAGCGGACCTTGAGGCCGAGTGCGAGGGCCTCGCTTCTGCTCTCGCCGGTGCCGGCGGACCAGTGGTGTTGGTGTCCAATGAAGTTGGGCTATCCATCGTCCCCGAAAATGCTCTCGCCCGCCAATTCCGCGACGAGGCCGGCCGGCTCAACCAAAAAATCGCCGCGGTTGCCGACGAAGCTTGGTTCGTTGCCGCCGGCCTGCCGCTGCGGCTGAAATGATCCTTATCGGTATTCTAGAAATTTGATCACGGGACCAGTCGGAAACGAACGGGTTGCCCTCAGACCAAGGATTCGTTTCGATTTCAGGTGAGTGTGATATAAGTTTAATCAAAATTAACTATATAAGGGCGCGAAAGCTCGAAGTGGTATTATCCGGTGTCCGATTTCAGCACGAAATCGGCTGTTTTCGTATGGCATGGCGTTTGCATTTTGGCATTTGCGAGTTCGCAGTTTGGGTTAAGCATTGCATTAAACGCATAGGCTTTCTGCTTTTTCCGGCGGCCTATCGGGTTGCAGGACTAGGGGAAATCCACTAGCTTGGTAAACGTTTTGTTATCTCGGAGTGATAGTTGCGGCGACTTTCGCCGAACCGTTTCCGAACTGGTTTTTAGATTTCGATTTTTTTGCTTCGGGGGATGTTATGCGTCTAACGGATCTTAATAGTGATTTTTCCAGGGGCGGCGCCGAAAGCTCGTCCGGATTGCACGAAGCCTCACGCGTGATGCAGTCGTCGACTTTTTCGCCGAGCCAGTCAGCGGCTGTCGCGGCGCCATATAGCGGTTTCGCCATCAACGATGGATGGTCTGAAGTCGAATACAATTGGCGGCCGGCCCATCTCGCAGCGAAAAGGTTGGTCGATTTCTTCGGTGCCGCCTTCGGATTGCTGCTGCTGTCGCCGCTGCTCATCGCCGTGGCCGCGATCATCAAGATCACCAGCGCAGGCCCGGTCTTCTTCCGGCAAGAGCGGACGGGACTGGATAACAAGCCGTTTCAGATCTTCAAGTTCCGCTCCATGTACACGGACCGGTGCGATCTGTCTGGCGTAGCCCAGACGGTTGCCGGCGATGCGCGTATTACGCCGATCGGTCGGATCATCCGTAAAACCAGCATCGATGAGTTGCCTCAGCTCATCAATGTTCTACTGGGCGACATGTCATTGGTCGGACCGCGTCCGCACGTGCCCGGCATGCTGGCGGCGGGCGTCCGCTACGAAGAGCTGGTTATTGGTTACGAGCGTCGCCACGCCATGCGCCCCGGGATTACCGGGCTCGCTCAGGCCGAAGGTCTGCGCGGACCGACAATCGAGGTGGAGCCGTCGGTCATGCGGGTCGTGCGCGATATCGAGTACATCCGCAGCTTCTCGATCTGGCTGGACATCCGCATTCTCTTCCGTACCGTGATTAATGAAATCGTGCGCGGACAGGGGTTCTAGTCTGGCCGATAAAGCAGAATAGAACGCCCTCCACCATTCAGGGAGGACGTTCTATGGAGCGATGCCGAGCAAATATCCCGCTTAAGTCGGGTTACAGTTTAACCCAGATACGGGGGTTAGTGGGCGACTGCATCGTCACAAAACGGTATCCAGTGCTATTCCATGGCTTGACGATTTGGTTGAGGTTGTCGAGCACGAAGTCGCCCCGATCAGTACGAACCATCAAGACGGCATGCGATTCACCCCGCCCAGTAACCACCGTAGTCATTAGTAGTGCCGAAGTTGGGAATCCCTTGCGCAGCAAAGCTGCCCGCTTAGTCAGAGCATAATCCTCGCAATCACCGGACGCGCCGCCGATTTTCCAGACGTCAGCGGATCCGATTTCTGGCTGCGGGTTCATAGCACCGTTGACTTCACGATTAACGCGGTCAAGCAGCGCTAAAGTTTCGACCGTGAGCTGGACATCACCAGCCGTTGAACCGACATTCTTGGCGCGTTGGACCTTGCAGGCGGACGGTATAACCGAACACATCACATAAAAGCCGGTCGGGCCAACTGTAAGCCCCTTTGTGTTGACACGGCCAGCGGTAGGCAGATCCAAACTCTGCTTTGGGATATTTAGAAAGCCAGCCGACGCCACCTGAGGAAGGAGAGCGGCGGCGGCCAGGACGATCATAAGGCGGACCAACTTGTTCATGGCGGCAAACTCCCGTCGAACTTTATGTGGACCGAGTACACCAGATTTTCTTTGAGAATTGGTTAGGCTAGATGGCCAATCAATAAGCAACGATGGTCACCGGAATTGAAGCAAATACAGCTCAAATTCTAGCCATTATCGCTTAGGTCCCATTAACCATGGAACGGGAGGGGGAATGCAAGTAGACTTGGATATGCTCAATCCTTCATTGCATCTCGGCCGCCACTCCGTAGACGCGGCGCCCCCTTACGGCAATATGCAATCTTTCTGCAATATCCAGCGGAAGTCCGTTGCAAATTGACCATATGCTTGAAAATTCGTTGAGAGCGGGAAAGTCCCCCTTGCATACCCACAACTACTTAATGTAATTTGTAAGAAAATGTGGCGACAGGCGGGGGCAATCGCTCCAATTTGATACAACTCGATAGGAGATAATAAATATGACCAGATCGTTCCTTTCGGCGTCGCTGGGTGCCGCCTTGGCACTTTCAAGCGCAACCGGTGCCTTTGCGACTGTGAATGAGAGCGCCGCGAATGCTTTGATTAGCTCGCTTTCGTCAATGCCCGCCTCAAGCGCGAGAGACGGCTTGATCGCCGAAATTCAGAGTCTTTCCGGCGCGTGCGGTGGGTCGAATTCGGGTGTGTGCATTGTTGCTCTGCAAAAGGTTGTCGCCGCCGCAAAAGCGGTCAGCCTGACCAGCACGATGAAAGCGGATGTTGCTTCGCTGACCCGCGATACGGCCGCGAACACCAATGGTGTTCTGACAAATGACCAGTACGCGGCCCTTTCTTCAGACGTTGATAGCTTGTCGCCCACGTCTCCGACTGGCTCGACCGGTGCGACCGGCGGTCCTGGTGCTGGCGGTGCCGGTGGTGGCGCGACGGGTGGTGGCCCGGGCGGCGGCAACGGTGGCGGCAGTTTTGGCCCGCAGCAGGCTGATGGCGCGGCTAGCCCAGGCGTCACTGGTTAACATATGCAGTCTGCATAAGAAAATGGCCGTGGTCTAGGTATCCAGACCACGGCCTTATTTTGAGCGCTGCATCCTCTCCGATAATGCGCACGGCTTTTCAGAGCCAGAACTACTTCCGGGTCGGAAGGTGGTTGGGAGGCGGAGCACTCTTTGAGCTTCCGAAAGCTCGGCGTAGTTAACCAAACAAGGCTTTTTCTAATGTTTCGTCGCTAGGCGACACCATGGAGCATCTTGTCCGCTTGGTTGGCGGCGCGATTTCGGTCATAGTGATAGCGTCGAAGTAGGTTCAAGGAAGTTTTCTCCAAATGGATTCATCCGAATTCGATGTTCGCAACGCAATTGGTCTCGTCCGCCGCCAGATTTGGCTTATTGTATCAACCGTACTGATTATCGTCGGCTTGGCAGCCGTCTACGTTTTCCTCCAGACGCCAACCTATACCGCCTCGACACTCATTCTGGTCGACCCCCGACAGAAAAACGCGCTCGACCCAGAAAGCCAGATGTCGCTTATGCCCACCGACAACGCGCGGGTGGAAAGCGAAGTCGAAATTTTAAAATCTCCATCGACCCAGCTCCAGGCTATTTCTCGTCTCGGACTGGTCAAGGACCCGGAATTCGGCGTTAAGCTCGGCACCGTCGATCGTCTGATGGTTTTCCTGAAAATCAAGACGATGGAAAACCTGCTGGCCGATACCGATAGTCAGCTGCAGTCGGTACTGGGACGCTTTTCCAACAATATTTCGATCGCGCGCCGTGGACTGACCTACGTTATCAGCGTCTCTGCCACTTCGTCTGATCCGGCCAAGGCGGCATTGATCGCCAACACCGTATCCAGCACCTACATCGACGCTCAGGTTGATGCCAAGATCGCCAATGCCCTGACCGTGCGCGATGCGCTCAATCGTCGCCTCGCCCAGGCTTCGACGACGATCAACGAATCCGAGAATCGGATCGATACCTTCGTCAACGAGAACATCGAGAAGGTTTCCAACGAAAGCGCGCGCGCCGACATTACAGCCATGCGCGCCAATCTTGACGCATTGAAGGCTCAAAGCATATCCGCTCAGTCGCTGCAGTCGAGCGTATCTACGCTCGCCGCCAACAAGGACTGGGACAGCATCGCGGCGCAGCTGAAGTCCGACACCGTCAGTCAGATCAAGGCCGAACGCGACAAGGTTCTCGCCGACATCGGCAACGCCGCGGCGGGGTCGAACCGAGAAAGCAACCTGCGCGCCAGCCTCTCACAGCTTGACAAGCGTCTCACCGATCAGGTCAACGTCGAACTCGGTACGCTGTCCGATCGCGTCAAAGTGGCGCAGCAGGAGCAGGATAAGCTACGGACTACCATCCGCGATACCGTACTCTCCAGCAATCTTTCCAATGACGTGATGGTCAAGATCTACGAACTCCAGCAAGAGTCGACGGTCGCCAAGACGCTCTACCAGGATCTGCTGCAACGTCTACGCGGCGTCGAGACCCAGGCCGATCTACAGCTGGCAGACAGTCGCATTGTGTCAGCGGCGCTCCCCCCGATGGGCCGAGCGCTCCGAAAACCCAACTCATTCTGACTTTGGCAATCGTCGCCGGCCTTGGCCTTGGCCTTGGCCTTGCCTTCCTCAACGAGAACTTCATTGGTGGCTTCACCTCGGACCAGCAGTTCGAGGCGGTCCTCAACGTGCCGGTCATCTCGTCCGTCCCCCTGTTGTCGCGCGCAGGGCGTTCGATTACCGAGCGATCGCAGGTGGCCAATGAACTCCTCGACCACCCCCTTACTGCCTACAGCGAGTCGATCCGGCGCATTAGGCTCGGCCTGGAAAACATGCTGAGGCGCAAGCTTCAGGACAAGAGCCGGGAAGGCGGTCTTATCGTCATGGTCGGCTCGGCCATCCCGGGCGAAGGCAAGACGACGACCGCCATCGCCATCGCCCGCGCCTTTGCCATGTCCGGCAAGCGCGTGCTGCTGGTCGACTGCGATCTACGCCGGCCTTCGATCGCTCCTTCTCTAGAGTTGACCCCGGAGAGCGGCCTTGCCGACTACCTGACTCTATCGCTCGATTCCCAATCGATCCGTCAGTTCGTCACCAAGGACAAGGTGCCCGGCCTCGACATGATCGTCGGCAAGAACACCCACAGAACGTCCACTGACAGTCTCATCGAAACCGCGCAGTTCAATCTTCTGATGGAACTTGCCAAAGAGCGGTTTGAGATCATTGTGCTTGATACGCCGCCGATCCTGCCCGTCGTCGATGCCCAGTATCTCGCCACGCGCGCCGACATCGTCACGCTGGTTGTCCATTGGGCCTCCACCTCCCAGCGCGACGTACGCTCGGCGATCAACGATCTCAGGACCACCGCCGGCGACGATCTGCCGATTGCCGCCGTGTTGTCCAAGGCCGAACTCGGCGTCGGCTCCTACCGCAACAAGTACAACAGCTATTATTACTACGCGCCTGAAAGCTGATCCGGCGCGCGGGGAATAATTTCAAGACGTAATCGGGAAAGGCGGCCGTCTCAGCAGAGGCGACCGCCTTTTGCTTAACAACAAAAACGCGGGAGCCTGCCTGACGCGTTGGTCTTCATTGACCTCCCGGTTGGTCGAGACTAAACCTGATCATCCCAAGCGTCTGACGGAGATCGTCGTGAGGCTTCTGCTGTCGTTGATCGCTGCGTGTTCCATCCCTTTTTCATCCGCATTCGCCGACGAGCCGCTCGCTAGCGTCAGCAAACCCGTTGCCGTCAGGGTTACGACGGCTAGGTTGGTGCCCCACAGCGAGACGCTTGCGCTAACCGGCGAGGTTCGGGCCCGCGCTTCGTCCCAGCTTTCCTTTCGTGTTTCCGGCCGGATCGCCCAACGCTTCTTCGAGGTCGGCGATCACGTGAAGAAAGGCGACCTTCTCGCTCGTCTCGATCCTAGCCAGCAGCAGGCTGACGTTGCCAATGCCGAGGCGGCACTGGCCGCCGCCGAAGCTGGCGCCCGGCAGGCGGCGTCAGCCTTTGACAGGCAGAAGACATTGCTCGACAAGGGTTTTACGACCCAGTCGGCCTTTGACGCAGCGACGAAGGCGGTACGGACCACGAGTGGGACAATCGATTCGGCGAAGGCCGCTCTCGACATCGCCCGGGCCAATCTCACCTACACCGAGCTTCGGGCGGATGCCGACGGCGCCGTTACCACTCGTAATGCCGATGCCGGTGAGGTCGTCGCCGCCGCGCGACCGATCTTCATCGTCGCCACTGATGGTCCGCGCGACGCCGTCTTCGACGTCTACGAACAGCTATTCCTACTGATTTCCACCCTGCCGGACATAACAGTTGGCCTCGTCAAGGACCCATCCGTGGCCGTGCCCGGCAAGGTGCGCGAAATATCGCCAACCGTCGAAACCCGGACTGGAACGGTGCGAGTCAAGGTCGACATCGGCAATCCACCGGCCATCATGAGTCTTGGTGCACCGGTCACCGGTCGCATCGCCAGTCGGCAAACGCGCGCCGTGCTTTTACCCGCCCGCGCGCTGAACGAAAACGACGGAGCCGCCGCTGTATGGGTGATCTCCTCCAATGGCGCCAGCGCCGAACTTCGGCCGATTGGTATCGCCGCCTACACCACCGACGGCATCGTGGTTGATTCCGGCCTTGCGGATGGCGACCGTGTGGTCACCAGCGGCGGCAAACTGCTCCGCCCCGGTGCCAGCGTGGAAATCGTCGGGGAGGACGCGCCATGATCCGCCAGTTGGCCATCGCAGCTCTCGCCGGCCTTGCGCTCGTCGCCTGCCAGGAGAAAGCCCAGACGCCGCCGGCGGTGCGACCGGTCATGTCGGCGCGTGTCGCTGTTGGCGACATCGACCAGCAATCCTTTGTTGGCACCATCGAGGCGCGCGACAAGACCGACCTGAGCTTCCAGGTGCTTGGCCGGCTGATGACGCGCAACGTTGACGTCGGCGATCTGGTGCAATCCGGTGACCTCATCGCGACCATCGACGCCACCACACTCGATCTCACCGCCCGTTCCGCTGAGGCAGCTCTTGGAAACCGCCGAGCCGAGCGGGAAAATGCCGCCGCGACAGTTGCTCGCGTCGAGGCGCTTCGGACGAGCGGCACCGCAGCCGAGTCTAGCCTTGACGACGCCCGAGCCGCTTTTGACGCCGCTGATGCCGCCGTTCGCCAGGCGGAGGCTGATCTCGCCAAGGCGCGCGACGCTCTTGGTTATGCCGAACTCAGGGCCGGCTTTGGCGGCGTCGTCACTGCAACCGGGGCAGAACCCGGTCAGACGGTGTCCGCCGGCCAAAGCGTCGTCACCATCGCCAAGCCCGACCCGCGCGATGCCGTCATCGACATGCCCGACTGGATGGCAGGCGCACTGGCGCCAGCGACACCTTTCATCGTCGCCCCCCAGATCGCGTCCGACCAGCCGATCGCTGGCCGACTGCGGGAAATCGCGCCGGAAGCGGACCCCGTCACCCGGACGCGCCGCGTCAAGATTGCCCTTTCCGACCCAACCAGCCTGTTCCGCCTCGGCTCCACAGTGGAAGTCCGCGCCGATCAGCAGGCAACTCCCGCCATCACGCTGCCGGAGGCGGCCGTACTGACACGCCAAGGCGGCAGCTTTGTCTGGGTGGTCAAGATCGACGAAGCGAGCCGCGCCGCACGGCGCGAAGGCAGCGTCGCGCTCCGGCCGGTGAACACCGCGCCAGCCGGCGATGGACGCCTCCGTATCGTATCGGGTCTTTCAGCGGGCGAGCGCGTGGCCATCGCCGGCGTTCACAGTCTTGAAGACGGACAAAAGGTTTTGGTACTGGCGAACGACCGTGATGATGCCCAGGGAGATGCATCGTGAAGAGGTTCAATCTCTCGGACTGGTCGCTCGATCATAAATCCCTCGTCTGGTATTTTATGATCGTCTTCACGCTGTTCGGCGTGTTCTCCTATATCAACCTCGGCCGCGAGGAAGATCCATCTTTCAGCATCAAGACCATGGTGGTCCAGGCCTATTGGCCGGGCGCTTCGGTCACTGAGATGACCCGGCAGGTCACCGACCGAATCGAGAAAAAGCTGCAGGAGCTGCCGAGCCTCGACTTCACGCGCAACCTGACACGGCCGGGCGTCACCACCGTGTTTGTCAATCTTCGCAGCGACACCAAGGCTGCCGATGTCGACGGCACATGGGTGAGGGTGCGCAACCTGATCTCCGACATCCGCTCCGAAATGCCGGACGGCGTGGTCGGCCCGTTTTTCAACGACGACTTCGGCGACGTCTACGGCAACATCTATGCGCTGACGGCTGATGGCTTCACCCCGCGCCAGCTGCGCGATTATGCCGAGGATATCCGCACCCGCATTCTCTCGGTGGAGAATGTCGGCAAGGTGGAGATCATCGGCGCCGAGGACGAGGTGATCTATCTTGAGTTTTCACCGCGTCAGCTGGCCGCCTACGGACTCGATGAAAAGGCGGTGCTGACGACGCTCGCCGAGCAGAACGCCGTCAACCCGTCCGGTACGATCGAGACGGGCTCCGAGCGGGTATCGGTGCGGGTATCAGGCGAATTCCGATCGGAAAAGAGCCTCGAAGCGGTCAACCTCCGCGTCAACGGCCGCTTCTTCCGGCTGTCCGACGTGGCAAAGATCAGCCGTGGCTATGCCGACCCGCCAACCGAGCTGTTCCGCTACAACGGCGAGCCGGCCGTCGGCATTGCCATCGGCATGAAGTCCGGCGCCAACCTCTTGAAGTTCGGCGACGCGCTCCGGGCCGAGATGGCCAAGATCGAAGCGGAACTGCCCATCGGCATCGCCGTGCATCAGGTCGCAGACCAACCCAAGCTGGTCGAAAAAGCGGTCTCCGGTTTCACGCAGGCACTGTTCGAAGCGATCGCCATCGTCTTGCTGGTCAGCTTCCTCAGCCTCGGTCTTCGCGCCGGGGTGGTCGTCGCGCTGTCTATTCCGCTGGTGCTCGCCATTACTTTCATGGTGATGGAGACCTCGAACATCTCGCTGCAGAGAGTGTCACTCGGCGCGCTGATCATCGCCCTCGGTCTTCTCGTCGACGACGCCATGATTGCCGTCGAGATGATGATCGCCCGCCTCGAAAAGGGAGATTCGCTCAGAACGGCGGCGACCGCCGTCTACACATCCACCGCCTTCCCGATGCTGACGGGCACACTGGTGACGGTGGCCGGTTTCGTTCCCGTCGGCCTCAATTCATCGGCGGCCGGCGAGTTCACCTTCACCATGTTCGTGGTCATCGCCGTGTCGCTGGTGGTCTCCTGGATCGTCGCTGTGGTGTTCACGCCGTTGATCGGCGTTACCGTGCTGCCGGCCAAGCTGAAGCATCAAAAGACGGAGAAGACCCGCTTCGCGCGCGGTTTCGAGCGCCTGCTGGTTGTCGGTCTGCGCAACCGTTTCATCGTCATCGGCCTGACGCTCCTTGTCTTCGGCACCTCGCTCTATGGCCTCACTCACGTCCAGCAGCAATTCTTCCCGGACAGTGATCGCTCCGAACTGATCGTCGACTTCACGTTGCCGCAGAACGCCTCCATTGAGGAAACAGGGCGGGTAATTGCCCGCTTCGAAAAGGATATGTTGGCTGGCAAGGACGGCGTCGACCATTGGTCGTCTTATATCGGTCGTGGCGCGGTGCGCTTCCTGCTCACCTTCGACCAGGAACCGGCAGCCCCCTATTTCGGCCAGCTCGTTGTCGTCACGCGCGACGAGGAGACACGCAACCGCCTCAGGGCGGAGTTCTCCGATTATCTCCGCCGCACGTTCCCCGGCGTCGATAGCTTCGTTCGCCTCTTGGAAATCGGCCCGCCGGTCGGCCGCCCAGTCGCCTATCGCCTGTCCGGGCCGGACATCGAAGGCGTACGCGACGCCGTCGGGCGGCTCGCCGCCGTCGTTGCCAGCAATCCTCATGTCGACAATGTCGCCGCCGACTGGGGCGAGCCGGGACGCGTCGTCAAGGTCGACGTCATGCAGGACAAGGCACGCCTGCTCGGCGTCTCATCGCAGGATATTTCCAACGCCCTCTATGGCATCATCGGTGGCGCCACCGTGACCAAGATCCGGGACGACATCTATCAGATTGATGTCATCGGCCGTGCCGTGTCGGAAGAACGCAATTCCATCGAGACCCTCAAGAACCTGCAGCTCGCCAGCCAGACCGGATCCAGCGTGCCGCTCGCCGCCGTCGCCAACCTCCGCTACGAGTTGGAGCAGCCGGTGGTGTGGAGCCGCAACCGCCTGCCGACCGTCACCGTCAAGGCCGCGCGCGCCGACGCCACGCAAGCCGACACCATCGTCAAGCAACTCAAGCCGGCGATCGATGCCTTTGCCGCCACGTTGCCGGCCGGCTATCGGCTAGCAATTGCCGGATCGGCCGAGGAATCGCAGAAGGCGATGACGCCGATCATTGCCGTCGTACCGCTGATGGCCTTCCTGATGCTCACCGTGCTGATGATTCAGCTTCAGAGCTTCAGCCGTCTCGTGCTGGTGGTGGCGGTAGCGCCTTTGGCGCTGATCGGCGTGGTGGCGGCGCTTCTCCCAACCGGCGCGCCGCTGGGCTTCGTCGCCATCCTCGGCGTGCTGGCCCTGATCGGCATTCTCATCCGCAACTCCGTCATCCTGGTTGACCAGATCGAGCGGCTGAGGGCGGAAGGTATGCCCGCCTGGAACGCGGTGATCGAGGCGACGGAGCATCGCTTCCGGCCGATCGTTCTGACGGCGCTGGCGGCCAGCCTTGGCCTGGTCCCGATTGCCAACGAAGTATTCTGGCAACCGATGGCCTTCGCCATGATCGGCGGCATCATCGTCGGCACTGCCCTGACGCTGATCTTCCTGCCGGCGCTCTATGTCACCTGGTTCGGCATCCGCGAGGAAAAAGCCCCGCCCGCGGTGTAGTCAGCCCGACAACGTGGTGCGAAAAGCGTCGAGGACCGCCTCAAGCGCTGCGATGCGGCGAATTTCCGCTTCCACATAGGCATCGTCCCTGAGGCGGGCTGGCCGGTCGATGGAAAGGCGGGCGACAATGCGCCCCGGCCGTCCCGCCAGCACCACCACCCGATCGGCAATGCGCACGGCCTCTGAGAGATCGTGGGTCACCAGCACCACCGTCACCCCACGCTCCTGTGCGTCGAGGCGAACAAGCTGCTGCATCTCGCGCGACAGACCGACATCGAGTGCTGAAAAGGCCTCATCGAGCAGCAAGACGTCAGGCTTGACGGCAAGGGCTCGCGCCAGCGCTACCCGTTTCTTCATGCCACCGGAAAGCTGATGCGGGTAAAGATCAGCGGCGCCCTGTCCCAGGCCGACCTTGACCAGCATCGTCCGCGCCTGGCTGAGACGCTCGGCGCGGGTAAGCCGCAGGCCGGCAAGACCGAAGGCGACGTTGCCGCGCGCCGTTCGCCAAGGCAGGAGAAGCGGATCCTGAAAAACGAAGGCCGGCCGGCCAAACGGCAGGTCGAGGCGGCCACTGTCGGGGTTTAAGAGGCCGCCCAGGATATGGAGCAGCGTCGTCTTGCCGCCACCGGACGGCCCAAGAATGGCGAGCACGCCGCCCCTTGGGACTTGCAGGTCGATCCTGTCGAGCACTTTTGTACCGGCAAAGCCATGCGATACGCCGCTGGCAACGAGCGCCCCCGCCTCGCTCATGCCGCCTCTCCCGGCAGACCGCGCCGCCATGTCTCGAAATACCGGCGCACCGGTTCGATGAGGAGGCGTTCAACGATCAACAGCAGCGCCACCACCACGACCACCCAGGCCATGGTCTTGGCCGTGTCGACCTCGGCCCGCGCCGCCGCGAGGCCGTCGCCGATACCGCCGGCCCCGGACAGCAACTCGGCCATGACGGCCACCTTCCAGCTCATGGCGAGCGCCGTGCCGAGCGCCGGCAGCAGATGGGACAGGACATGCGGCAGATAAACGTCGACGATCCGAGCGCCAAGCGGCACTCGGAAAGCGCGCGCCATGGTGCAGAGGCTGCCATCGACGGTGCGGGTGCCCTGCGTCGCGGCGGCAAACACCAGGGGACCGACCGCGACCGCGACTGAAAACGTGGCGGCAAGCCCCGAGCCACCGAACCACAAGAGCGACAGCACCACCCAGGCGATGGCCGGCACACCGATCAGGATAGTGGCAATCGGCTGCAACATGGCCCGCACCGACAACGAGCGGCCAGCAAGACCACCCAAGAGCGAACCGATCAATGTCGCCGCGAGAAAGCCGCTGAACGCATCGCGCGCCGTCGTCACCACCGCCGGCCAGAGATCGCCACCAGACGCCAGCCGCCCCAACGCGAGAACCGTCGCCAACGGCGAGGGCAGCACGAAGTCACCATAAGCGCGATGTCCGATTTCCCAGAGCGCGACAACACCGGCAAGCCCGAGCATCGCCCAGCGGCGCTCGCCACCGCCACCGGCCAGCCGGTGCCAGGGGATCCTCGGCATGGTCTCAGCTTCCCCAATAGAAGGCTGGTTCCGGCAGGCGTCCGGCGACGATGTCCGGCGAAAGGGTCATCAGTGCCTGGAAGTAGGCTTCGAGATCGGCCTTGGCGTCCCACGCCGACATCACTTTCAGGCGGAAACGCGGCAGTGAGGCCTCGATGATCGGCGCCGGCAGCTTCAACTGATCGGCGATGAGCCCCGCCGCGGCTTTCGGATTGTCGCCGACCCAGCCGGCCGCCTCCACCGAAGCGGCATGCAGCGCCGCGACGACGTCGGGATGGGCCTCAAGAAAGGCGTCCGTCACCGCGAGGCCGGCCTGCGGAATGCCGGCGGGACGGCCGCTGCGGACTGCGTAGAGCTCGGTAACGTCGAGGGCGCGCGTGACCGCAACGCCTGCCTGCTTTGCCCTGATCTCGGCGGCGCTCGCAGCCGGCTCCGGCAACACGGCGGCATCAGCCTTGCCGGCCAGAAGCAGCGGCACCGCCTCGGCCGACGTGCCGACATAGGAAAGGCTGACATCCCGGTCCGGATCGAGCCCTGCCGACTTGAGCACGAAGCGGGTGAGAAGATCGGGGGCATCGTTCTTGGCACCGACCAGCAACGTCTTCCCCCGAAGGTCTTCGATCCGTTCGAGGCGCACGCCCTGCCCGGCGAAGATGTAGAGCAGACCCCAGGTCAGAACGTTGACGAGACGGACGCCGGCACCACGGTTAAAAAGGTTGGCGGCGGCATAGCTCGGCGCGGCGAACAGTGAAATGTCGCCCGAGACGACCCCGGCCCGCATCTGATCGGCCGTGCGCCAGACATCGAAGCGCGCCTCCCCCACCAGCTTGGAGAGCGCACCCGAAGCCACAGCCCGAGCCAGCACCACCGATGGCGAAGCCGGCATACCCCATACCGTCAAGCGGTCGAGGGGCGCGGCAGCCTGAGCCGGCAGCGCAACGAGGGCAGCGGCGGTGGTCAGGCACTCGAGGAAGCGCCGGCGGCTCATGCCAGCTGGCATGGAGGGAACTGTCATGATGGAACCTGGATTTAAGCGGCGAGGCCGCGTCATTGGCAACACTAGACCAATTCGCGACCTGGGGGAAATTGCCGAACCCCAATGGGCGTCCGGAGCAAAAACCGATTGGAAACCAAGTTATTCCGAAGAGATACGGATGGGTTTCACCCATATACGCGATAACCCGTAATACGAAAGCTGAGAATGGGAAGCATCTAAATCGAAAAAGAGAAAAAGCAACTACATAAGATGCTTCGTTTGACTTTCCTCATTGCTGTTCACATGACAGATGCGTATGGGATGCTCGATACGGACACATTTCCCCGAAGGTCGCTCGCCTGTGACAGACTTGTGGGGGAACGCCCAACCAAATGGGGGTGGCAGCATGGCACAGGTTGTTTATGGCGTGTGGGACGGCATCGTCCACGATTATCGCCAGGGAAGGGTCGTGGAGGGCACAACGCCTCCCGACCTCAAGGATTTCGAGGTGTTCGACGAAAACAACCCGATCCGTGCCTTCGTGGCCGATCGCGGCTTCTTCGTCTTCGATGAGAAGGTCAATCTCATCGACACCTTCTGGCAGTATCTCAGCAAGGCTGCCGACGAGTCCTGCGGCAAATGCACCCCCTGCCGCATGGGTACCGTGCTGGTACGCGACGCGCTTGGCGCCATGCGCCGCGGCCTTGAAGGCGACCTCAGCCTCGACGAGATCGCCACCATGGCCGAGCAGATGCGCGCCACCTCGCTCTGCGGCCTCGGCCAGTCCTGCGGTACGGCCCTAGGCAAGGCGATCGCCGCCTTCCGCGACGAGTTCGAAGCGGAACTTGCCAAGAAAGAGCCGGCCCGTCCTCAGAATTCCATGAGCTACATGACGGCGCCGTGCATCGAGGCCTGCCCGTCCAAGGTCAACGTCCCGCGCTACATCGACTACATCCGCGACGGCAAGCCCGAGCATTCGCTGGGCGTCATCCTGCAGAAGTATCCGATGGCCGCCACCTGCAGCCGCGTCTGCGTCCGCTTCTGTGAGGCGGCCTGCCGCCGCAAGATGGTCGACGAAGCCGTCGGCATCAAGATCCTGAAGCGCTACGTCGCCGAATACCAGACCGGAGCGCATCCGCTGGTGTTCTCCAAGGACATGATCGCCAACATTCTGCCGGAAGATCAGCGCGTCGTCGTCGTCGGTGCCGGCCCGGCTGGCGTTTCTTGCGCCTATCATCTTCTGATGCGCGGCTATCACGTCGACATCTACGAAGCCCAGGGCGAGATGGGCGGCATGGCCGCCATCGGCATCCCGTCCTACCGCCTGCCGAAAGACGTTCTTCTCAACGAGATGAACGCCATCACCAAGCTCGGCGGCCGCTTCTTCTTCAACCAGCGCCTCGGCACCGACTTCTCGGTCGATGACCTGATGCAGCGTGGCTACAAGTCGGTGTTCCTCGCCCTCGGCTGCCAGGAAGGCACCAAGATGGGCTGTGAGAACGAAGACACCAGCCTGCAGGGCTACGAGTCCGGCATTGGTTTCCTGCTCAAGGTCCACGACCACGTCGCCGGCATCAAGACGCACAATATCGAGGGCGAAGTGGTGGTGGTCGGTGGCGGCAACGTCGCCATGGACTGTGTCCGCTCGGCCATCCGCATGGGGGCCAAGAAAGTCCATCTGGTCTACCGCCGCACCGAAGCCGACATGCCGGCCGATCGTGAGGAGGTAGTGGCTGCCCATGACGAGGGTATCGAGTTCCACGTACTGACCAATCCGCTGGCCATCGTTTCGGAAGACGGCAAGGTCGTCGGCGTCAAGCTGACCAAGATGGAGCAGACCGAGGTCGACGCCAAGGGTCGCCGCAACGTGCGGCCGATCCCCGGCAGCGAATACGTGATGCCCTGCTCGGTGGTGATCGCCGCCATCGGCCAGCAGGTCGACACCGGCTCGGTCAAGCCCGAAGACGGCGTCGAGATGAGCAAGTGGAACTGGGTGGTCGCCAACAAGGAATCGCTCGCCACGTCGCGGCCGGGCGTGTTCGCCGGCGGCGACTGCTACCTCGGACCATCAACGCTGATCGCTGCCATGGCCGACGGCCTCAAGGCCGCCCGCAATATCGACGACTACCTGCGGCGGGGCTCGACCCGCTTCTTCCCGCGCTCGCGGATGCGCAAGATCCTGGACAACAACAAGCTGTTCTCCAACGATTGCATCGAAGTGCCGGTCAAGAACGAGTACCGCGTCCACCATCCGGAACTGTCACCGGAAGTGCGCAAGACCATGTTCGGGGAAGTCGAGCAGATCATCAGCTCGGAGGACGCCTACAAGGAGTCCATGCGCTGCATGCGCTGCTACCGCATCTATTCCGTGATCACCGAACATTCCATCCCCGAAGGAGCGGCGTGAGACCATGTGCAACGTCGAAACCCTCATCCCCGTCGGCGCCGAGGCCACGATCAGCTTCAAGATCAATGGCAAGGCTATCACGGCCTATCCGAACGAGACGATCCTGTCGGCCGCCCGTCGGCATGACTTCTACATTCCGACGCTGTGCGAGTTGGCCGATATCGACCACACGCCCGGCACCTGCCGCGTCTGCCTCGTCGAGATCCAGATGCCGGACCAGACCGGCACCCACATGGTGACGGCCTGCAATACGCCGGTGAAGGAAGGTCTCGCCATTGAGACCCGCACCAAGAAGGTGCGCGAGATGCAGAAGCTGCAGGTCGAGCTGTTGATGGCCGACCATTTGCAGGACTGCGCCACCTGCACCCGTCACGGCTCCTGCGAGCTGCAGGACGTGGCGCAGTTCGTCGGCCTGAAGGAGAACCGCTTCTTCGATCCGATCCGCCTCACCTCCCGTGAAGTCGATCATTCGTCGCCGGCCATGGTCCGCGACATGACCAAGTGCATTCGCTGCCAGCGCTGCATCGCGGTCTGCCGCTACCACCAGGAAGTCGACGCGCTGGTCATCACCGGCACCGGCCTCAACACCTCCGTCGGGCTTCGTCACGGCAAGAACCAGAAGGACTCGACCTGCGTCACGTGCGGCCAGTGCGTCCTGGTCTGCCCGACCGGCGCACTTGCCGAGAAGGACGAGACCGATCGCGTCCTCGACTACATCTACGACCCGGAGATCACCACCGTTCTCCAGTTCGCACCGGCCATCCGCGTCGGCTTCGGCGAAGAGTTCGGCATGCCGCCGGGCACCAACGTCGAGGGACAGATCATCGCCGCCGCCCGTAAGCTCGGCGTTGACGTGGTGCTCGACACCAACTTCGGCGCCGACGTGGTGATCATGGAGGAAGGCACCGAGCTTCTGCATCGCCTCGCCGAGCGCAAGAAGCCGACCATCACCTCCTGCTGCCCGGCCTGGGTCAACTTCGCCGAGATTCACTATCCGGAGCTGTTGCCGCTGCTGTCGTCCACGCGCTCGCCGCAAGCGGTCGTCGGCGCCATCGCCAAGACCTACCTGCCGGCCAAGATGGGGCTCGATCCGAAGAAGATCCGTGTCATCTCCATCATGCCCTGCACGGCCAAGAAGGACGAGATCGTCCGGCCACAGTTGGGTGAGGACAACACGCCGGATGTCGACGTCGTGCTGACGACGCGCGAGTTCGCCCGTCTCCTGAAGCGCGAGGGACTTGATCTCTCCACCATGGAGAAGTCGACCTTCGACAACCCCTATATGAGCGAATACACCGGCGCCGGCGCCATCTTCGGCACCACCGGCGGCGTCATGGAAGCGGCGCTGCGCACCGTCTACAAGGTCGTCAACGGCAAGGAGCTCGACAAGATCGAGCTGACTCAGCTGCGCGGCTTCGAGGGCGTGCGCTCGGCCACCGTCGACCTCGGCGGCAACATCGGCGAAGTGAAGATCGCCATGGCCCATGGCCTCGGCGAGACCCGCGCCCTGATGGAAGCGATCAAGGCCGGCGAAGCCGACTTCGACTTCATCGAGATCATGGCCTGCCCCGGTGGCTGCGTCGATGGCGGCGGTACGCTCCGCTCCAAGAAGCAGTACCTGCCCTACGCCCTCAAGCGGCGCGAGACGATGTTCGGCATCGACCGCAACGCCAAGGTGCGTCAGTCGCACAACAACGAGCAGGTCAAGGCCCTCTATCGCGACTTCCTGGGTTCGCCGAACTCCGAGAAGGCGCACCATCTCCTGCACACCTACTACACCGACCGCAAGGCCGAGCTGGAGCTGACGGTCAAGGAGATCTGGGGCGAGATCAAGATGAGCACCATGATCTATTGAGATCTGGCGCTTTTCCAAACCTGAAAACCGGGCGGCGGGGCAACCTGCCGCCCGGTTTTTCATGATGCGTCAGTGCCCGACCCAAAACTCGCTGGGGCGCGGCAGATGGCGATGGTTTCGAGAACCGGAGCGGAGCGAACTTTGAGCAACTCCAGCAAAAGTGTCCGGCGGTTTTGCGTCCGGAGTTGCGTCGAACAGGAGACAGGGCATTGGCGGTGAACCGCCAATGCCTAGGGGTTCGTGAGCACCGGAAGCGCAGAAATCGAAGCTAGATGCCCGCCCCAGTAGAGTTTTGGGTCGGGTACTCAGGCAAAGCGGGAGAACACCAGCGCCGCGTTGACACCACCGAAGCCGAAAGCATTGGACAACACATGGTCAACGCCGGAGGGGCGAGCCGCGGCGCCAATGAGGTCGAAGCCCTCCGCCTCAGCCATCGGTCGCTCGATATTGAGGCCCGGCGGCAGCAGCTGGTTGCGGAGCGCCAACACCGAGAAGATCGCCTCGATGGCACCGGCCGCGCCCAGCATATGCCCGGTGGCCGACTTGGTGGAACTCACCGGCACGCCGCCGCCGCCCACCCCGAATACCGTCATCAGCGCGGCAAGCTCCGCCGCGTCGCCGACCGACGTCGAGGTGGCATGGGCGTTGACATAGCCGATGGCGCCGGGCTCGAGACCGGCCATGCCGAGGGCCAGCCGCATGGCGCGGGCCGCTTCCCGACCGTCCGACCAGCCAGCGGTGACGTGATGGGCGTCGGTGGTCGTGCCGTAGCCCGACACGATGGCGAGCGGTGTCGCCCCGCGTGCCTCGGCATGCGACAGGCGCTCGATCACCAGAGCGGCGGCGCCCTCCGACAGCACGAAGCCATCGTGATCGGCATCGAATGGCCGCGACGCATGCGTCGGCTCGTCGTTGAAGTTGAAGGACAGCGCCTTGGCCGCCGTGAAACCGCCGATGGCCACCGGGTCGACGCAACCCTCGCTGCCACCGCACAGGGCAATGTCGGCTTCGCCATTTCGGATCATGCGCACCGCATCGCCGATCGCCTGGGCGGAGGCGGCGCAGGCGGTGACCGGCGCGCCCGATGGCCCGCGAAAGCCGAAGCGGATCGATACCTGGCCGGTTGCAAGGTTGGGCAGGAAGGACGGCACCACGAACGGCGAGAGTCGCCGGACGCCGTCGCTCCGAACGGTCTCGCTCGCCTGGGTGATCGCAGGCACGCCGCCTACGCCGGTGGCAATCACCGTCGCCGTGCGCATCTGTTCGGCCTCGGTGTCGGGATGCCAGCCTGCCTGGTCAAGCGCTTCCGATGCCGCGGCCATGGCGTAATGGATGAACAGGTCGCTACGTCTGAGGTCGCGCGGGTCCATCACCGCCTCGGGATCGAAGCCGCCGGCCTCCTCTCGTCCGGGAACGAGACCGGCGATGCGACATTTCCAACCCTCGGTGTCGAAGCGATCATTTCGCCGGATGCCGCTCTCGCCAGCGATCAGGCGCCGCCAAGTGGTTTCAACGCCGGCGCCAAGCGGCGTCACCGCTCCCATACCCGTCACGACGATAGGCTCTTGCATGTCGGCCTCCATGTGTACAAACACTGTGCATATACACTCTTCGTTCGGCAGGCAACCCGACGCCCCTGTCAGTGGGAGAACCGCCGACTGATCTTGAGATAGGTTTCGGTCTCTTCCGGCGAGCTGCCGCGCATTAGGCCAGCCTGCGCCGTCTGCCATTCGACGATCAGCCGATCAAGCAGCGCATCGCCCTCGCCGGTGAGTTCGCTGACCCGCATATTACCGCCCGCGCCGTCCATCCGCCGCACCAAGCCCTTCAGTTCGAGGCGGTCCAGGTTGCGGATCAGACTGGTGCGATCAAGATGGATGCGGGACGACAGCGCCGCCGCCGTGGCGCCGGGATTGTAGCGGACGGCAGCAAGCAGCGAGAACTGCTGCACCGTAACCCCGAAGGGCTTCAGCTTGGCGTCATAGCGACGGACCAGCGCGCGCGCCGCCGCGACGGTGTTGAGAACGAGGCAGTTCGAAAGATCGTCGGGAAGCGACATGGTGCCATGCTTGCACGTGCCGGCCGCCGAAAGTCAAGCGCGCGAGCCGATACCAAAAGCCCCCGGCCACGGGGACCGAGGGCTCGTTTCATCAAGGTTTAGCCAGATCAGTTGGCGTTGAGTTCCAGCACCCGGTTCACCGCCGACACCACGGCGGAGAGCGATGCCGTGACGATGTTGGTGTTGATGCCGACGCCGTGCAACTTGCCGCCGGGATGCTTCAGCTCGACATAGGCGATGGCCGAGGCATCCGAGCCCTGCTGCAACGAATGTTCGGAATAATCGGCCACCGATACCGGTATGCCGACATAGACCGAAAGGGCGTGCACGAAACCGTCGATCGGGCCGTTGCCATGGCCTTCGATGGTGCGCGCAACGCCGCCATCGACGATCTCGGCGACGCAGATGCGCCGGCCCTTCACTTCCGTATCGGGGTAGGTGTGATGGTCGACGAACTTGAGGCGGCTCTCCGACTGGTCGACATAGAGCTGCATGAAGCGCTCGTAGATGCGCTGCGACGACAGCTCCCTGCCCTCACGGTCGGTAATCGCCTGAATGTCTTCGCGGAACTCCACCTGCAAGGCACGCGGCAGGTTGATGCCGTGATCGTTCTGCAGGAGATAGGCGATGCCGCCCTTACCCGACTGCGAGTTGATGCGGATGATCGCCTCGTAGGAGCGGCCGACGTCCTGCGGATCGATCGGCAGGTAGGGCACTTCCCAGACGCCGGTATTCGACGCCTTCATGGCCTTGAGGCCCTTGTTGATGGCATCCTGATGCGAGCCGGAGAAGGCGGTGTAGACGAGTTCGCCGACGTAGGGGTGCCGCTCGGGCACCTTCATCTGGTTGGAATACTCGAACACGTCGCGGATGCGCTCGATGTTCGAGCAGTCGAGGCCGGGATCGACGCCTTGCGTGAACATGTTGAGCGCCATGGTGACGACGTCGACGTTGCCGGTGCGCTCACCGTTGCCGAACAGCGTGCCCTCGACGCGGTCAGCGCCAGCCATCAGCGCCAGCTCGGCGGCGGCAACGCCGGTACCGCGATCGTTATGCGGGTGCAGCGAGATCAGCACGCAGTCGCGCCTGTCGATGTTGCGGCTCATCCACTCGATCTGGTCGGCGTAGATATTGGGCGTCGCCATTTCGACGGTGGACGGCAGGTTGAGGATCAGCTTGTTGTCCGGCGTCGGCTTGATGACCTCGATCACCGCGTTGGAGATCTCCAGCGCCACGTCCAGTTCGGTGCCGGTGAAGCTCTCCGGCGAATACTCGAAGCGGAAACCGCCACCGGCCTTGGCCGCCATGTCGGCGATCAGCTTGGCGCCATCGACGGCGATCTGCTTGATGCCCTGGACATCCTTGCCGAACACCACGCGCCGCTGCAGGTTGCTGGTGGAATTGTAGAAATGGACGATCGGCCGCTTGGCGCCCTGCAAAGCCTCGAAGGTGCGGACGATCAGCTCCGGCCGGCACTGCACCAGCACCTGCAGCGATACGTCATCCGGCGCACCGCCCTCTTCCACGCACCAGCGGGCGAAGTCGAAGTCGGTCTGCGAGGCGGAGGGAAAGCCGATCTCGATTTCCTTGAAGCCCATCTCCAACAGCAGATGGAACATGTGGGCCTTGCGGTCGTGCCCCATGGGGTCGACCAGCGCCTGATTGCCGTCGCGCAGATCGACCGAACACCAGATCGGCGCCTTGTCGATGACCTTGCCTGGCCATGTGCGGTCTTGGAGATTGATGGGCGTGAAGGGGCGGTACTTGGCGGATGCCTGGGGCATGCCTACCCGGTCGCGGCCCACTCCGTTCTGAAACGTATCGGTCATGATGGTGTCACTCGTCTGTGGCTGGCGCTTTAAACCGGCCGCGTCATTCTGCTGACGTCGACACAGGGCGTAAGGCGCAATTGGTCATGCGAAGGGTTGAGAACGAGAGAGCTCATGGCCAGCGGCGGGCTATCGGCCGCCGGGCGCTCCCTCACTGGACCCGGCAACCGCTGATAAGGCCGAGACGAAGAAGCGAGCCGAGCATCCGTGCGCGATCCCCGGGGGCGGTGCCCTCGGCGGAGATATGGCGCGAGATGTCAGGCGTCGTAGTCATGTAAACGGCTATACCCGTAGAAATGCGAGCTGACAAGGGCTCAGAGCCCCTGCCAGCGCGTCAGCGCTTCGCCAGGATCGACGCCGAGCCAGGAAAGCACCCGCGCGGCCATCTCCCTAATCATATCGTCGATGGTTTCGGGCTTGGCATAGAAGGGCGGCACCGGCGGCGCCACCATCGCGCCCATCCGGGTCAGCGCCAGCATGGAATTGAGATGCGCCTCGGTCAACGGCGCCTCGCGCGGCAAAACCACCAGCCGACGTCGTTCCTTCAGCATCACGTCACCGGCCCGCGTCAGCAGATTGTCGCCAAAGCCATGGGCGAGTGCCGAAAGCGTCCGCATCGAACAGGGCACCACCGCCATGGCGTCCGTGCCGAACGAGCCCGAGGCGATCGATGCGCCGAGATCGCCGATGTCGTGCACGAACGTGGCGAGCCGCCGTACCCCGGCAAGGCCATCCGGTCCGAGCTCGTGAGCGATGGTGCGTTCGCCGCCCGGGGTGACGACAAGATGCGTCTCGACGCCCGCCACGCCGAGCTGGCGCAGCACCTCGCTGCCGAGCGCCGCGCCCGAGGCGCCGCTGATGCCGACGACAATCTTCATGGCGCTGCCCCGAACAATTCGGCCCAACGGCTATCGACCGATTTCTTGACCGCCTCGTCCATTGCCATCACCCGCCCCCATTGGCGGCTCGTCTCGGCGCCGATCTTGTTGGTGGCATCGATACCGATCTTGCCACCGAGCCCTTCCAGCGGCGAGGCGAAATCGAGATGGTCCATCGGCGTGCGATTGAGAACCAGCGTATCGCGGGCCGGATCGGCGCGCGTCGCCACCGCCCACATCACGTCGGACCACGAGCGCACGTCGATATCGTCATCAACGACAATCACCATCTTGGTCATGGTGAACTGCGGCAACAGCGACCAGAAGCCCATCATCACCCGCCGCGCCTGACCGGGGAAGCGCTTGTCGATCGAAATGACGGCCACACGATAGGAACAGGTCTCCGGCGGCAGCCAAAGATCGCGGATCTCCGGGATCGCCTCGATCAACAGCGGCTTGAATACATCGGCCAGCGCATCGCCCATCACTGCCGGCTCATCCGGCGCACGCCCGGTAAAGGTTGTGAGGTAGGGTGCCCCCTCGCGCGCCCGTATCGCGGTAAGGCGGAACACCACATGCGGCTCGGGCGGATTGTAATAGCCGGTGTGGTCGCCGAACGGCCCTTCCATCGCCGTATCGCCAGCGGTGATCGTGCCTTCGAGAATGATCTCGGCCGAGGCCGGGACATGAAGGGGAATGGTGCGGCAGGGCGCCATCGGCAGTCTTGCTCCGGCGATCAGGCCGGCCAGCGACAGTTCCGTCACCCCCTCCGGCGCCGGCATGACGGCGGCGAGAATGGTGGCCGGATCGGCGCCGATCACCACGGCAACGGGCATCGTTTCACCGGCTTTCAGCCATTGCCGGTGATGCTGGGCACCGCCACGCATCGGCAGCCAGCGCATGATGGCGCTCTTCTCGTCAAGCACCTGCATGCGATAGGAGCCGAGATTATAGGTGTTGAGGTCGTCAGGCCCGGGCGCGCGGGTGACCACCAGCGGCCAGGTGATCAAGGGACCGGCGTCACCGGGCCAGCAGGTCTGGATCGGCAGGGCGGAGAGATCGACGGGAAGGTCGCGCCAACGACCGCGATCGCCGACGATCTTCGGCCGAGCGTTGAGCGCCGCCCGCGCCACCGGCCAGAGGCTGGCAGCATCGCCGAGCGAACGCGGCGGCTTGGGCGAGCGCAGGAAAGCCATCATCCGGCCGAGCCGGGCAAGGCCGGCCTCGTCGGTGCCGAGACCGGCGGCGACGCGCGCGCGGGTACCGAACAGATTGGCGATCACCGGCATCGCCGATGGTCGGCCGCCAACGGTAGGCGCCGAAAAGCGCAGCACCGGCCCGCCGGCCTCGATCACCCGCCGATGAATCTCCGTGACTTCAAGGCGCATGTCGACCGGTGCCGCCACATCGCGGACGTCGCCTTGTGATTCCAGGAAGGTGAGAAAGCTCGAGAGATCGGGAAAACGCGGCAGACTGCGGCTGAACATTCGATTTCCGACCTCTCGCTCGGCGCGCTCGAAGACCTTCGGTCTTTCCCCCAACTGGCGCCGGGCGCCGCTGAGACATAACACCCTTTCGCCAATCCGATAGATTGCCATACGAAAAAGCGGCGCGTCTTTGAGCTATGACAAAAACATGAGCGGTGGACTGTCCTAAGCTCCTCGTCTTCGAAATGGACATTGCGATGGCTGAACATTTTCGGGGCGAACTGCCCAAACTTCTCCGCTTGCTGGCGTCGCCGGCCGGCTTTCTGCCGCTTGGACCCGCGCTGACGCTGGCCGTTCGCCGATTCGCCCGTCGCAAGCCGGCCATCTTCGACCGGCTCGGCGACTACGGCAAATGCTCGTTCCTGATCGCGCCGTCCGATCTCGACGTCAGCTTCCTGATGGTGCCGGACGGGGTGCGCGCCGAGGTGAAATGCCTGCGCCGCCGCGCCAGCCAGCCGGCCGACGTCACGGTGCGTGGGCCACTCCTGGTGCTCCTCGGACTGCTCGACGGCACCTTCGACGGTGACGCCCTGTTCTTCAATCGCGCCATTTCCGTCTCCGGCCGCACCGACGCGCTGGTCGCGCTCCGCAATGCCATCGAGGACGCGGAACTCACACCAGCCGATTTCGTCGGCGCCACCGGCGGCCTCGGCCGTCTGGTCGACCGCTCGGTGATCGGCGGCCTTGGCCTTGCCCGTCGCTTTACCGGCTCGCCGATCTCCGGAGAATCTTCATGAGTCTGGAACTGGTCTGCCCAGCCGGGACACCGTCGGCCCTGCGCGCCGCCGTCGAAGCGGGCGCTCACTCGGTCTACTGCGGCTTCCGCGATGAGACCAACGCCCGCAACTTCCCGGGCCTCAACTTCTCGCCCGACGAACTCGTGGAAAGCGTCCGCTTCGCCCATGCGCATGGCACCAAGGTGCTGGTGGCGATCAACACCTTCGCCAAGGCCGGCGCCATGGATGCCTGGAAGGCAGCGCTTGCCAATGCCGAAAAGGCCGGCGCCGACGCGGTGATTCTCGCCGATCTCGCCGTGCTCGACCACGCGGCGACCCATCATCCCAACCTGCGCCTGCACCTCTCCGTGCAAGCCGCCGCCGCCACCCCCGAGGCGATCGCATTTTACGCCGATACCTTCGGCGTCAAGCGCATCGTCATGCCGCGCGTCCTCTCCGTCGAGGAGATCGCCAAACTCAACGCGGCGATCAACGTGGAGACTGAGGCCTTCGTGTTCGGCGGTCTCTGTCCAATGACCGAAGGGCGCTGTTCGCTGTCGTCTTATGCCACCGGCAAGTCGCCCAACCTCACCGGCGTCTGTTCGCCACCCGAGCACATCGCCTACTCCGAGGACAAGAACGGCACGGCGACCCGCCTCAACGGCTTCACCATTGACCGCTTCGGCGCTGGCGAGCAGGCCGGCTATCCGACGCTGTGCAAGGGCCGTTTCGTGGCCGGTGGCAAGACGTCCTATCTGTTCGAGGACCCGGTCAGCCTCAACGCGGCCAGCCTGATGGCCGCCTTGGCGAAAGCCGGCGTCACGGCGCTGAAGATCGAAGGTCGCCAGCGCGGCAAGGGCTACGTCGCCGAAGTCGTGCGCACCTTCCGCGCCGCCGTCGAGGCGATCGACGCCGGCGGCACCGAAGTCGAGGTGGGGCGCCTGCTGGCCGGCCTCGTCGAAGGCGGCCGCCAGACCTCCGGCGCCTACAAGAAGGCCTGGCGCTGATGCCCGAAACCAAGAAGTCGATTTCCATGACCAAGACCGGCCTCACCCTCGGCCCCGTACTCTTCAACTGGTCGCCCGACCGTCTTCGCGATTTCTACGCCCGCATCGCCGACGAAGCGGATGTCGATCGCGTTCACCTCGGCGAAGTGGTCTGCGGCAAGCGCCAGCCTTTCACCGACGGTCTTTGGCCGGAACTGATCGAGCGTCTTCAGGCCGCCGGCAAGCAGGTCGTGCTGTCGACGCTCGCCCTCCCCTATAATCCGCGCGAACGCGCCGCCGTTATCGACTTCTGCCAGATCGGCGAGCTTGCCGAGATCAACGACCTTACTGCCCTGCCGACCGTTGCCGGCAAGCCCTTCCTGGTTGGCCCCTTCGTCAACGTCTACAACGAGGGCGCGGCCGGCTTCCTGGCTGGACGCGGCGCGACCGGCATCTGTCTGCCGGTGGAACTGCCGATCGCCTCGGTCGCCGTCATCACCGCCGCGCTGCCAGAGGTGGAGTTCGAGCTCTTCGCCTTCGGCCGCCTGCCGCTGGCGCTGTCCGGCCGCTGCTACCACGCCCGCCTGCACGGCCTGCACAAGGACGGCTGCCAGTTCGTCTGCGATCGCGATCCGGACGGCCTGCCCGTCGACACACTGGACGGCCAGCGTTTCCTGGCCATCAACGGCATCCAGACGCTGTCGAGCGGGGTCGAAGCTTTCTGCCCGACGCCGGACGATCTAGCCAACCTCGGCATCCGGCGGCTGCGGCTGTCGCCGCACACCGTCGATATGGTGGCGGTCAGCCGCCTTTACCGAGCGCTGCTCGATGGCCGTGCCAGCCGGACCGAAACCCTTGCCGCGCTGAAGGCGCTCGACCTTCCCGGCGAACTCGTCGATGGCTTCACGCGCGGCCAGCCTGGGAGTGCCCGCGTGGAGATGGCATGACGAGGCCCGACCCGTTCCGCGTCGCCTTTGTCCTGGCGGCGCTGACGGCCATCAGGGCGATCGGACCTGGAATCGGCGACATTGCCACCCATCAGAACGAACTTATCTTCGGCTTCTTCAGCATCCAGCTGTTCGGCTTTCTGACCGTGGCGCTGCCGCGCTGGATCGGCAAGCCGATCACACCCATGCCGGTGCTCTGGGCGGTACTTGCCGCGCACACCGTCGCCTTTTTCTGGGGCTGCGTCGATCTTGAAACCGGCGGCGTTCTGCGGGCTCTGGCAACGCTGTCCGGCGTCGTGCTGCTGCTCTCCACAACGCCGCCCGGCAAGACGGCGGAGACGCTGCCGATCCTCGCTCTCGCCGCCCTCCATGCCGTGATCGGCATCGCCGCCTTCCTGCACAGCTGGCCTGAGGCCACCATGGCCGGCCTCGCCGTGATCGTGCTGATCTGCATTGAGGTGTCGAACCGCATCGGCATTGCCGTGCTGGCGGTGGCGCGTGAACGCGCCGGCTATCCCAAGCTTGCCCCCGTGCCGGCTTTGATCGCCCTGCCACAACGCGCTTTCACTATCCTGGCGCTCGCCCTCTGGGGCCTTGGCTGGAACGCCGGCTGGCCGGCGCTCGCCGCCTTCCTGTTCGGCATGGCCTGGTTTGTCCATATAGAGCCCTGGCGCATCAAGCCTTATGCCGGTTGCGTCATCCTGGCGGTCGGCCTCCTGTGGAAACGACTGGCCTTCCTGCTGCTGGCGCTGATGGATCTCGGCGTCGCCGACATCTCTCCGTTCGCCGTCATTCACGCCTTCGCAGTCGGTGGTCTCGCAACGCTGGCCATCGGCATCGCCACCTCGATCGTTCGCAAGAAAGACAAGCGATCGTTGATGCCGTCGCTGCTTGCCGACGTCATTTATGTGGCGATCGCTGGCGCGGCCATTGCTCGCGTCGGCGCGGCCTTGGATTTCGCGCTTTACGAAACGCTGATCCCACTGGCTCGCTGGAGCTGGGCGGTCGCGTTTTTGGGATACATCCTGTTCACGCTACGCGGCGCCATCTGGTCACCGCCTACGACCAAAGTATAGGGCCGGCGACATCTGAGGAGCCCGGCAAGCCTCACCATGCAAATACGGTAACCCAGACCATGAAAAACCAATGTCTGGAATAACATAGCCAAACTTGAAACGCTGAGCGGCTTCGGACTATTCTCTTTAGTAAGAGACACGTAGTTTGCCGTATGCGACACTGTTCCAACACGCGCACGTCCGAGCCTGTCCCTGGAAAGCCATGCAGACCGACAATCCGCTCATCGCCATCGTCGAACGCCTTCTGAAGGACGGCCATGGCCGCCTGCTCAGTCAGCGGTCGATGCGCGCTGGTCACATCGTCTACAGCGGTGATGAAGCAGCCGATGGCGATCTGCTGATCGTTCGCTCCGGCCGTCTGCGCTGCTTTACCTCCTTCGAAGGCAAGGAGCTGACGCTCTATATGCTCGAAGCTGGCGATGCCATCTACCTCAACTCTGGCACCATGCTGGAGGTGCGCACCGCCGCCGACATTGTGCTCGCCTCGCCCGCCGCCTTCCGCCAGTTGGCGCTGGCCGAGACGGAGTTGGCGCTGGCCGTACTGCCGGCCCTTGACCGTCTGGCTCAGAAATCGGTCCGAATGATCGAGGACATTGCTTTCCATGGCGTCAAGCACCGCCTGATCCGCGCGCTTTGCGATACCGCCGACCGGATCGGTCGTACCGCGGATGAAGGCATCGTCATCGACCAGTTGCCCAACGCCGAAGATTTTGCCATGCAGATCGGCGCGACGCGGCAATCAGTCTCCACCGTTATCGCCGAGCTTGTCCGCTCGGGCATCCTCTACCGCTTCGGCGGCGGCTCAATGGTGATCTCCGATCTCGGCCGCTTGCGCCGTGAACTCGCCGACGTCCGCTGACGCCCCATTTCAGGAGTTTTCCGATCATGTGCAGCGACTGCGGCTGCGGCAACAAGGCCGCCACCACCACCATTCCCGTCGTCGAGAACCTCTTGTCGGAGAACGACCGGATCGCCTCCCACGTCCGCGAGCATCTCAACGCTCACGGCGTGCTGTCGATCAACCTGATGTCGTCGCCCGGCTCTGGCAAGACGCAACTTCTCGAGGCGACCATCGCCGCGTTGCCGAAGAACATCCGTATCGCAGTCATCGAGGGTGACCTCGAGACCGAAAACGACGCCGACCGTATCCGTCGCCATGGCGTACCAGCGGTGCAGATCACCACCGGCGTCACCTGCCATCTCGACGCGGTGATGATCCACGACGCTCTGCACGTTCTCGACCTCGATAACATCGACGTGCTGTTCGTGGAAAATGTCGGCAACCTCGTCTGCCCCGCCGACTTCGACGTCGGCCAGCATCATGACGTGGTGCTGCTGTCAGTGACCGAAGGCGACGACAAGCCGGACAAGTATCCGGTGATCTTCCGCAAGGCAGAACTGGTGCTGATCACCAAGACCGACCTGTTGCCGGCCATCGAGGAATTCTCCACCGAACGGGCCCGCGCCGCCATCGGCCGCGTCCACGGTCCCGGCCCGGTCCTGGAAGTGTCGGCCAAGAAGGGCGACGGCCTCAACGCCTGGACACAATGGATCGTCGATCGCCTCGCCGAGCGGCGGCAGGCGACGGGCCACTCCTGATCGGTCGTCAGAGACCGTTTCGAAATTCGCTCCGGGGAGTCGGCTGGCGCGGCTTTCGAGAACCGGAGCGGAGCGAACTTCCTGTTCGTGAGCACCGGAAGCACAGAAAGTCGAGCTAGAGCAATTTCAGCAAAAGTGGGAACCGGTTTTGCGTTCGAAATTGCGCCCAGACAAAGAGCTAGAGCATTTCTGGTGAACCTGTTTTCACCAGAAATGCTCTAGACGACCGCCGGAGTAGAATTTCCAAACGGTCTCTCAGGTCTTCGCCGCCTCGAAGCTCTCGATGTAGAGCTCACGTCCGGTCAGCACGTCGGCGTCCGAGCCACCGCAACCCGAACAGACGAAGTGGTATTTCTCCACTTCGAACACGGTGCCGCAAGTTCGGCACTTCGCCGTCACGGCGACATCGTCGATGTCGAGCCGAGCGCCCTCTGCCAGCGTACCCTCTGCGAAGATCTCGAAGGCCAGCCGGATCTGGCGGCTGTCGATGCCGCGCAGGCGGCCGATCTTGAGCTTCACCGCGACGACCCGGTCGACGCCGTTCTGCTTGCCATGCTCGGTCAGAATGCGCATCAGGCCCTCGACCACCGCCGTTTCATGCATCGGCAATTCCTTTCAGATCCAGTCCATTCATCTATCCCAATCGCCATCGCGGGGGAAATACTTGTCCGTGAAATGACGGATTTTTTCGCCGCCTGCTGCAAGTCACTCGCAAATAAAGGGAATCCCGTGGATTCCGCATAGCGGGGATGCACAAAGATGTATCGGACATACTACTTAGAAAACCGCCGCAAACAGCCGTTTAAATCCTTTTGGAAGCCATCACATTCTCATGCCGGCCATCGGCTCCGCCCGGGCATAATACTGATTTTACTGATTATTTCAGATCGACAATATGTTGAGTATAATTATCAATTTTACTTTAGTCTACAAAGCATTGGCGCCGTGCAAATGCGTATATGTCGGCTAGCCGACATACCCTAGTGGATGCTGCGATTAACGTCATCTCTGACAGCTAAGATGCATGCCTGCGGAAGGATCTCCACTCATGCTATCCCTCACTCAGATCGACCCGACGGCGCTGGCCTGGATGGGCGCGATCTTCTTGTTCTTCGGCGAAGTCGCCGCTCTCATGAGTCTGCCGAGCCTGACGCGTGTCGTCATTTGGTCGACCGTCGCCGAGATCGGTTACGTCCTGATCGGTGTTGGCCTCGGCGGTGAAGCCGGCCTGACCGGCGCCTACATGCACTTCGGCTATCAGATCGTCATGCGCGGCCTCGTGGTCGCCGCCGGCTGGTACATCATCCGCCGCACCGGCTCGTCGCGTCTCGACGACCTCGCCGGCTCCGGCCACCGCATGCCGGTGGCCTCGACGCTGTTCGGCTTCGGGATGTTCTCGGTCATGGGGCTGTCGCCGTTCAAGGGATCCTTCTCCAAGTTCCTGGTGCTCTACGCAGCCATCGAGCAAGGCCATTGGGCCATTGCTCTGGTCGGCACCGCCGCCTCGATCGTCGCCGCCTACTATTATCTGGTGGTGATCCAGCGCGTCTGCTTCGAGCATCCGGCGCGCCGCATTGAGCTGAATGCCGCTCCGACCATCGCATTGCCGATCGCCTGGGCACTCGCCGCCGTCAC